>JBBRFP010000185.1:0-4945 GCA_038241465.1 Cytophagales bacterium
ATATGGAACGTGGTCAGGTGGAGGTTTCATTCAAACAAGACGCTGAGATCAAATCAGCAATCGACGTGTTAAATAACGCCGCTCAGTACAAAAAACTCCTGCATCTTTAGTCTCCTATGAAATCCGTATTGAAAAACTGGCGCGTATGGATCATTCCGTTTGTCATTTTTTCCGGAGTGATGCTGCTCATGGATGGCTGCATGCAATTCCGGATGAGCAAATCAGAGATCAACCAATACTTTGCTCAGAAGCCAAATAAAGGAACCCTTCATCGGTACGAAGTTGGCAAGCGGTCAATCAACTACCTGGAGGTCGGCGATTCTACTTTACCGCTGGTTGTATTTGTTCATGGCTCCCCTGGATCGCTCAGTGCTTTCATCGATTTTATGGCCGACACGGCATTACTGGCAAAAGCGCAGCTTGTCACCGTTGATCGGCCCGGTTTTGGTGCTTCCAACTTTGGGTACGCCGAACCATCTCTTCAGAAACAAGCCGAACTCCTTCGTCCTATCATCGAACTACACAAACACCAGCGACCAATAATCCTGGTAGGTCATTCCCTTGGAGGACCGCTCATAGCGCGCATGGCAATGGATTATCCAGAACTTATCGATGAGCTTGTAATGGTTGCACCGAGTATTGATCCTGAATTAGAACCTAATGAATGGTTCAGGGGACCCTTGGCGACCCCCTTTCTTAAATGGTTGCTTCCCCGTTCTATTCGTGCCTCGAATGATGAGATCTACAAATTAAAACCAGAACTGGAAGACATGCTTCCGCTATGGCCGAAGATAAAAGCAAATACGATTGTCATACAAGGCACAAAAGATACGCTTGTGCCAAAAGAGAATGCGGCTTTTGCAAAAAAGATGATTACAAATGCTCCGGTGAAGTTAGTGATGATTGAGGGGATGGATCACTTTGTGCCGTGGCGTAGACCCGAGTTGATTAGGGAGGCGATTCTCGAATCGCTGACTTTAACAAAAAATAAAGAACACAATTAAACACATCTAGGTATAGAGTACAAAGCAAACCTAAGATCCCTTCGGAATACTTTCCAGCAAAACATAAAAAAGCTTGGCTCCATGGAAAGTATTAAATGTTTTATACTATGTTTTTCTGATAAACTTTTTATCGTGTGCCTACTGCATTCAGCTTTGTATCGTCTCTATGTGTTTTTTTGTTTTTCCGAGCATAGGGCTATATTTAGCGGATGACCGAGCAGCTCATTGTCTTCACCTTCCTCCTTTTTTGCATATCGCTTTTAGCTATTGTCGCAGATAAGATCCGAGTTCCCTACCCTATTTTATTAGTGCTGACGGGGCTTGTGATTTGGGTCATTCCCGGAATGCCGAAAATTGAATTAAATCCGGATGTGGTATTCTTTGTGTTTCTACCGCCGCTACTGTACTCCGCAGCCTGGCAGACATCTTGGAATGAGTTCTGGAAATGGAAGCGTGCCATCATGCTACTTGCCTTTGGACTTGTCATTGCAACCTCAACGATCGTCGCTTATTTCTCCGTCTGGCTGATACCCGGCTTTACGCTTGCACTGGGCTTTCTCCTGGGTGGAATTGTATCGCCACCCGATGCCGTGGCAGCAACCTCGGTTATGGCAAAACTGAAAGTGCCGAAAAGATTATCAACGATACTGGAAGGCGAAAGTCTGATCAATGATGCCTCTAGCTTAATCATCTATCGGTTTGCGATCGCAGCAATTTTGACCGGGACTTTCTCATTTGGAAGCGCCTCGGGACAATTCGTATTAGTGCCGGTGATGGGTGTCGTCATTGGAATTCTCATCGCCAACATTCTTTACATTGTTCATCGTTACTTACCGACAACGCCCAGCGTTGACACTGCCATCACCCTTATATCACCTTATTTCTGCTACCTCGCAGCGGAGTACTTTCATTTCTCAGGTGTATTGTCGGTAGTGAGCGCCGGATTATTCCTCTCGTGGCGGTCAGATGAAATATTTAAATACGATTCACGCATACAGGCTTACAGTGTGTGGCAGGCCTTGATCTTTATTTTGAATGGAATAGTATTTATACTTATCGGGTTACAACTTCCACTGATCATTAATAATCTCGATGGATTTACTCTTCCTCAAGCCATTGGGTTTGGATTAATTATCAGTTTGCTTGTCATGATCGTGCGGATGGTGTGGATTTTTCCCGCCTCGTACCTGCCTTACCTTATTTCCAAAAAGATCAGGGATTCAGAGCCTTTACCAGGCTGGAAAGCGGTTGCTCTCGGCGGATGGAGCGGAATGCGCGGCGTGGTCTCACTGGCAGCAGCACTTGCTTTACCCTTAACTCTTACTAGCGGAACTCCATTTCCTTTCCGGAATACAATTCTCTTTATTACATTCTGTGTGATCCTGATGACCCTTGTCGTTCAAGGCCTCACATTGCCATTATTGATAAAATGGTTCGACATAGGCAATGTTGATAATCCAGCGGAGCAAGAGAAAAATCTGAGAATCTATCTTTCCTATGCGGCCATCGAGTTTATTGAATCCAACTATGCCCAGGAGGATGCTACCCGAGATGCACTCCATCACATCAAAACAAAATTCGAGGGTCAGATTGATCAGATCCACAGGCGTATGCTGACCGCTGACATGACACGGCATTCTGAAGATGTATTTAAAGAGTACAACAAACTCCAGCTTCACATGATCAACTTTGAGCGAAGGGAAATTAAATCCATGCGCAGGAAGAATCAATATCCTGAGGAAGTCTTGAGAAAGATCGAGTATGAGCTTGATCTTGAAGAAGCTTCTTTGAGGAATTTCGGGGAGGAGTTATTTGGGGGAAGTTAGTGGTTATCTTTTAATCATAACCCGTGATTGAACATATTATCCGTCAGGAAGCCTTGTCCACTAAAAGATCTGTCCGGCAGTTAAAACCCTGTGATCGCAATCCCGCAATCAAAATGGGAAGAAGTGGGTTGCCAGAATTCATATGACCAACCGGAATCTGTCCCTCTTTCAAAGTCTCTTAAATACTATCTGATGATCCTTTTCCCAGACAGCAACGATGGATTTGTCTTTGAACTCATAAATTTTCAATGCCGTTCCTTCGCCGATTTTTTGTTGACTGCTGTCCCTCTTTTTTAAAATCAAATCAGAGCCTTTTTGCCAGGTTATAATATCTCCGGCTATGCTGACCTGTCGGCCTTCGCCAAGTTTTTTTTCTGCTTGCCCCGGATCTGCATAGTAAACAACACCGTCACGCTGCCATGCCGTATGAATTTGATTCTTTGAATCAATGGTCAATCCACCACCATCCATCGGACATCCTTTCAAAGGCCATGTGCCGTCTCCAAGCTTTTGAGCATCGGAAAAACGTTCGCCGCCATTTGAAGACGTAATAAGGTACAAGTCGCGAGAGCCGTTTAGCCAGTTACGAAACATAATTGAAATGGTTTTTCCACTGGTAACAATCGATGGTTTGCAGCACTCACAGACGTGAACTTCTGGAGATTTATAGACAAACTTGTTCACTGACCATTTGTTATCTTTTAAAGACGCAAAGCAAATATTGTTTTTTCTATCTTCGCGAAGATCGAGCCATACAGCATAAAATATATTATTTAAATCGGCAGAAATACTCATCAGTCCCTCCGGCGCGGAACCTTCAGCGTCATTTACATTTGAAATCTTTTCCCATTTACCAGTTTGGTGAGTTTGCCTGAACGCATGAATATTTCCTTTTTTATCCATAGCCGTTACTAAAGAATAATCTTTCGAAGTGGCGAGTTGAGGGCCTCGGGTCATTCCAAGGTGCATGTCGGAAACTTGTCCGACTAATACAGGTGAATTAAAAGTATTGCCGTTGTCAGTAGAAGTTGAAAAATAAATGTTGTTCATGTCGCCATAGACCAACCTTACCAGTCCCCTGGTATCAACAGTGATCTGTGGTTGTTCGCCAGCAGCCAGCTTCGTTTGCGCCGTTGCAATCAAGAGACTGCCGACAAAGAAAATCAAGACCAAGAACTTTGCTTTCATTTACCTTCCTTTAGGGCCGAGTTTCACGAAATATACTCACCATTCCTATACTCCTTAATTCAACGTCTCACCCATCACCGAATCATTTCTTATACAATGCCTTCCCTACCGCCTCATACTTATCGCCCACCGTCCACGTTGGAGCTGTAGGATCGTTGACCAGCAGATAGTTGGCATACACAAATGCTTTGTAATATTTTACCAGATAGTCGAAGTCAAGGGACCCGACCTCATCCGCCTGCTGGTGATAATACTTCATTAGCTCCGCATCAAAGGCTTTAATCCCTGTCGCAAAATCAATTGCCGGTATCCCCTTCTTTGCAAAATTATAATTATCAGAACGCTCGTATAAATTTTGTTCCGGCACAGGATCGGCTCCGGCCTTTAGCCCGAATGCTTCACATGCCTTGCTGATATTTGCCGCAGCGCTGGTTCGCTCAAGGCCAATGACTGTCGCGACCGTCTTATCGTTGTAACCCGCGCCATCACAATCAAAATCAAAAACTGTCTGGTTCAGTGGAACCAATGGATGATCCGCATACCACGCACTTCCCAAAAGACCTTTCTCTTCACCGGTCAACGCCATGAAAATCACGGTACGCTTAGGCGGGAACTGTGCGAAAAATCGTGCAGCCGTCATCATCCCTACTGTACCCAATGCATTATCACGCGCACCATTGTAAATAGAATCCTGATCCTTTTTTGCGCCAACCCCTACATGATCGTAATGCGCCGAAATCACAAAATATTCGTTCTTTAAAACAGGATCAGTGCCTTCGATTTTTCCAACTACATTTTTTGATGGAACAGGAATTGATTTTGGTCCCTCAAGTTTGAGCGATCCCATTATTTTCTTCTGCTCTTTTAATTCATTGAATCCAGCGACATCGGCATCTTTCATCCAGATTCGCGGAATATCACTTCCTT
>JBBRFP010000186.1:0-4944 GCA_038241465.1 Cytophagales bacterium
CCTTTCGACAGATCCTCTACTTTTTTATTCAGCCAGTCCTGAATTTGAAATTTCTCCACCCAGACCTTGATACGTGCGATTGCGTCTTTTCTGCTAAGACCTTTCAACTGCGCGAAGTAGATGAGCTGTTCACCTACTTTCATTTTTTTATAGAGACCTCGCTCTTCCGGTAAATAACCGATCACACCAACATGCTCTGCTGTAAGTGGTTTTCCAAAGAGAGTAATTGATCCGCTGTCAGCATTAATGATCTGATTAATGATGCGAATCATGGTTGTCTTACCTGCGCCATTTGGCCCGAGTAATCCATAAATTGTTTTTTCGGGGACGGTCAGGTCAACCTTATCCAGCGCAGTATGATTTGCATATTGCTTGGTAACCCCACGAACGACAAGTGCTTCCAATTTGGGAGAATTTAGTGATGCGGTAAAAATAACAGAATAGTACAAAGTTGACAATAGTCAATTGATAAAGCACATCCCATCATTCAGCGTATTTCAATTATTCAAAACACCTTACGAATACGGCGAAATTTGTAAATGGTTTATTTCGGACTGTCAATTCCCATACTATTAGTAGATAAAGCCTTCTAAAATCACGGAGGCTTTGAAAAATTACTAATTCAGTTTTTCCTTGAAGATAATTTTGCCCATTGAGACGTCCAGATCAAAGACCAGAGCATTTTTCGGATTACGAGTGTACGCTGGATTCGCATAGTTATTTTCAGAGATCTTTTTAAGATTCTTTGAAAGATTAACGCTACACAACCAGGATTCATTGATCTTCACCAGAACCGGAACCGATTCGTCGGGCAGCATGATCACCATATTGCCAGCGCCAACACTTCCCTTGACAACAGGAATTACGTCTGGCTTGGAACCGAAATCCAAGTAAACATTTCCAAAACCAACTTCGGCCATGAAAACTTTCGAGCGCGCAAGATTGATGTGCTTTACATTCAGAGAGCCGAGGTCAACTTTAACAAAAAAAGTATCCATCTCCACTGTATTCTCAACACCGGTCGCATAAGCGACATTCACATCGGCGCTGCCAGTATTAATCTTTAATTTTTTTACAGCAATGCCAGAAAGATCAATGTTGGCGTTTCCAAGTCCGTAGTCAAGATCCAAAGAATAAGGCTTTGCGTTGGTAAGATATACTTTCCAGAATTTATCGGAGCTGCGCTCTTCGCCACCACCAAATACCTGATAGGAGATCTTTTTACTCACGCCACGCTGTCCCTCCTGCTCGAGAGCCAGCTTAATAAAACAAACAGATCCCTTTGTTTCATTGCTGAAAACATGGGAATATTCGGAGAGGTTCTGATTGCTGTAGATGGTAAGTAATTCTGACGTTTGGCCAGGTCGTATTACACAATTACCGGTTTTGGCCTTTAAGCTAAGATTAATGCTCTCGCAGGCTTCCTGGTCATCGACAGAAATCTGCTTCTTCATTTGGCCCACGACCACCCCGGCACTCATCAAACCCACAAAAGCCAACGACAATGTTTTGACCATAATCTTAATACGCTTCTTTCTTTGTTTAGGTTAAAACGAGTGAAAAAACGTTAAAAATTCGTTAACAATCACCCGTAATTGGTCATAAACGGGCACGCCTCCGAAAGGTTGGCGGAAAATGGTGGATTGGTAATATAATTTTATTCCTGATTGAAATACTCCTTCATTCGCTCAAAGAAGCCCTTTTCTGAGCTATCAGGATGAGGTTGAAAGTTGGCGGATGCCCGGAATTTCTCCAATGCGGCCTTTTCATCGCTGGTCAGCTTCTTAGGTGTCCACACATTAACATATATAAGTTGATCACCGACGCCATAGCCATTGATGTCTTTAAGACCCTTACCCCGAAGGCGTAGGATTTTTCCACTCTGAGTACCTGGATCTATTTTAATTCTCACTTTACCACCTATTGATGGAACTTCAACGCTTGTGCCCAATGCGGCATCGACGAAACTTACATGAAGATCAAACACAAGATTATTTCCATCACGCTTGAGATCTTTATCTTCCTGTTCTTCGATAAGAATCAGTAGATCGCCCGCCGCACCGCCGCCTGGTGATTCATTTCCTTTGCCGCCCATCGATAACTGCATTCCATCAGCAACACCGGCAGGAATTTTTATAGAGATAAGATCCTCTTTGGAAGCAAGTCCAGAACTATCAACACCCGAAGGACGCTTATCGATGATCTGACCAGATCCATTACAGGCAGGACATGTTGAAGCCGAAACCATCTGACCTAACATGGTATTCACCACTTTTCTTACCTGACCATTACCCTGGCAGGTTGTACACGTTTTGAAGGTAACACCTTCAGCACGGACCAGTCGGTTTACTTTTATTTTTTTCTCAACACCACTTGCGATCTCCTCCAATGTAAGCTTAAGCTTGATGCGAAGATTTGAACCACGACGCTGTGCGCTACGACCACCACCTCCAAAGAAACTGTCGAAAGGACTTCCTCCTGAGTTTCCACCGCCACCACCTCCGAAAATATCTCCGAACTGGCTAAAGATATCATCCATGTTCATGTTGCCACCGCCGCCGCCCATTCCGGGACGACTATGGCCGAAGCGGTCATACTGTGCTTTCTTTTCAGGATTGCTTAATATTTCATAGGCTTCAGCGGCTTCCTTGAATTTCTCCTCGGATTCTTTGTTGCCCTGATTTTTATCCGGATGAAACTGGATAGCAACTTTGCGGTAAGCTTTTTTTATTTCTTCTGGTGTCGCGTTTTTACTCACGCCCAGTATTTCGTAGTAATCTCTTTTGGCCATTTGAATGTGCTGACGTATTGATATGTTGAAGTGCTGATGTTAAGATCCGGTCACAACTTTGGCGAAACGGATGACTTTGTCATTAAGTAAGAATCCTTTCTCAACTACATCAACAACTTTCCCTTTCAATTTTTCGTCGGCCTGAACAGAAGTAATTGCTTCGTGGAGGTCCGGGTTGAACTCTGACCCTTTTTTAACTTCCATTACTTTAACACCGTATTGTTCAAGTGTTTTTCTAAACTTGTTTTGAATCAGAAAAAATCCTTCTGTCTCTTTCGAATTCATTTCTTTGAATGCCTTTTCGCCCCGTTCAAAATCATCTACGATCGGCAGGAGCGCGGCAAGAAGTTTTTCATTTGCTCCCTGAATCATCTCAAGTTTCTCTTTCGCAGTGCGGCGGCGGTGGTTTTCGAATTCCGCGTAAAGACGAACATATTTGTCTTTCGCTTCTGACAATTCGTCCTGAGCCCTTTTTAATGGGTCAACGTTAATTTTTGGTTCGATGCTTTCCTGCAGCTGTGATTGTGGCGTTTCTGTTGTTAAATCATCAGATTTATCGAATTCCGGTTGCTGATTGATAGCGTTTTCCATTGATATTGTTGTGAATAAACGGCGAAATGACAAGAATTTTGCCAAAGGGGTAATCATGCCAAACTGACGCCTGGAGGAGGTTGTGGTCGTGATCTGTAATAATTGATCAGGGGGTGTTTCCGAACGGAATATGGTCTGATGATCGGGCTGAGTTTCCGATGACTTACTATCGATTACCGATCAGGGTGCGGAATGGTTTTTTGGGTAGCTTTAAAATATTAAGACTTGTTCATATGAAGAAAGCAATCGGGTTTGTTTTATTAATTATTGTTTTTGGCGCTATTTATCTTTTGGTGGAAAAATTCATCGTGTCGCCGGACCGGCCAAAAACTGAAAAAGAGTTGCAAGGCATTGCTGATAGAAAGTTCAGCAAAGAGATCGGTGAGACTTTCGAGATCAATGGATTAAAGTGCTCAGTGGACACGTTTTTTTTAAAAGAGGCGGAGCACGACAGCGCAACGTTATTGGTGAATATGTCTATTGAGGCAACGGATGCAGCTGATATTCAACTGCAGTCTGAATTTTATGGACTGAGAGATGATTATGGGAAAGAGTTTCTTCCCAAACAGTTGGGGAACATCACAATCGGAAAGGGAGTACAGAAAGTTATTTTAGTTTACAGAGTACCAGAAAGAATGCTTCCTTATTTTCTATACCGGCTTTATCTGAACCCGACCGATAAGACAAAGGATAAAGTGATTGTGACGATTTATAAGAATTTTAGGAGCAATGGGTAGGGGTTGTGTTTAATGCAGTTCTTTCCAGATCAAATCTTTCAGTTCTGCAATCCCAAGGTTTGTGATCGAAGAAATAAATGTAAACGGAAGATCTTTCGGCATTTCTTTTTTGATCGCTTCTTTTAATTCATCGTCCAAAAGATCAGACTTTGAGATGGCCAGCAGACGTTTTTTATCAAGCAGCTCTGGATTGTATTGCTTGAGTTCGTTCAATAATATGTCGTATTCTTTTTTAATGTCGTTCGAATCGGCAGCAATTAAGAACAACAACAAAGAATTACGTTCAACGTGACGCAGGAATCGAATGCCAAGTCCCCTTCCTTCAGAAGCTCCTTCAATCAATCCGGGAATATCTGCCATTACAAAAGACAATCCATCGCGGTAAGATACAACACCCAAATTCGGTGTAAGTGTTGTGAACGCGTAATCGGCAATTTTTGGTTTTGCAGCAGATACAACAGAAAGCAATGTTGACTTTCCGGCATTGGGGAAACCAACCAGCCCAACGTCAGCAAGAAGCTTAAGCTCTAGGATGATCCATTCCTCACGTCCGGGTTCACCAGGTTGTGCGTACTGTGGAGCTTGCTGAGTGGAGGTTTTAAACCAGGCATTACCTTTTCCACCTCGTCCACCAGGAGTAAGAATTACTTCTTCTCCATCGTTATTTATTTCGCAAAGAAATTCACTGTCTTCTGAGCGTCTGGCTACAGTGCCTAAGGGTACATCGATGATCTCATCCTTGCCATCTTTTCCGGTGCTGTCCTGACCTTCGCCGCCGCCACCATCTTCTGCGTTGATGTGCTTGCGGAATTTTAAATGCAGCAA
>JBBRFP010000187.1:0-4936 GCA_038241465.1 Cytophagales bacterium
CAAGCTTTTTATGGACTAGGACGCAGCTTCGCTGGTTGTATCTTTTTACTGCAGAGGCGGAGAGACGTATCTTTTTACCGCGGAGGCGGAGAGACGCAGAGCTTCGTGGAGGGATTTTATTAACCATTAATAAATCTTCTAAAGGCATATTTCAATATGGTAGCGTTGAAATTGATAAGTAGGCCAAGCTTTTTATGGACTAGGACGCAGCTTCGCTGGTTGTATCTTTTTACCGCGGAGGCGGAGGGATTTTATAAACCATTAACAAATCTTCTAAAGCCATATTTCAATAATGGAACGTTGAAATTGATAAGTAGCCCAAGTCTTTTATCTGCAAGTTTAAGATAACTGATGATTTGGGCTTCGTGTACAGTTAGGATTTTTTCAACTGCCTTTAGTTCAAGAATTATTTCATTTTCCACTAGAATATCGATAACGTATACTTTTGTAAGTATTTCATTCTTATAAACCAGCGGGACTACACAAGCTTCTTTAGTTAAGATTGATCTACTTCTTAGTTCTTTTACCATGCAATACTGATAGACAGACTCCATTAATCCGGGTCCCATCTCTTTATGTACAGCAATTGCTGCGTCCAGAATAATTCCTGAAAGTTCATCGTACCGAAGCCGTTCCATATTCCAGTTATCTAAGTATTCTCTGCGGGCCTCCCCGCCTCCGCGGCTATAGCCAGGTCACGAAGTAACCTTTTTCGCTCCTCTCATGCCAGAAAATCACCACAGGAAATCCTGACTAACTGTTGAGTTGCACAGATTTTTACCACGAAAAAATTCTTATGCACGAAGAGATGAGATTTCATACTAAATTGCCTCTTCACTATGCCACAACCAGGCACTGATATTATGCATATAAATCTCGAACACAAATTCAGCAAATTTTCGGAGTATTGGCATCCGTACATTATCGGTGAGCTTAATGAGAATTATGTTAAGATTGCCAAGGTGAAGGGTGACCTTGTCTGGCACAAGCATGATAATGAAGACGAGTTGTTTGTTGTTCTTCAAGGAACATTGATGATGGATTTCAGGGACAAGGAAACCATTGCCACGAAGCCGGGTGAAATACTGATTGTACCCAAAGGAGTGGAGCACCGCCCCTGGACAAATGATGAAGAGGTGAGACTAATGTTGGTGGAACCGAAGAGCACAAAGCATACCGGCGAGCTTGTGGTGGAGCAAACGGTGACTAAATTCGAATGGCTGTAAAAGAATTTTCAGGATTGAGGGATTTTTAGAATTAAACGGATAAAAACAAATATGTTCAAGGATGTAGGTGTTGAAGAAATTGATGGAGTTCTAAAAAATGCCCAGGATGCTTTTCTTAAATACAAGAGAGTTTCAGGAATTGCAAAGGCAGCTTTTCTGGAAGCCATTGCTGCAGAGATCGAAGCTTTGGGTAGTGATCTGATCTTGGAAGCCATGAAAGAGACCAATCTTCCGGAAGCAAGATTGATGGGCGAGCGGGGACGGACCTGCAATCAATTGCGTCAGTTTTCGGCGTTGGTAAAAGAAGGATCTTGGGTAGATGCGAGAATTGATACAGCATTACCTGAACGTGCGCCGGTTCCGAAGCCTGACCTGCGAAAGATGATGGTACCGCTTGGGCCTGTGGTAGTTTTTGGGGCGAGCAATTTTCCACTCGCATACTCAACTGCAGGAGTAGATACTGCATCGGCATTGGCTGCCGGATGTCCGGTCGTGCTGAAGGCGCATCCTGCTCATCCAAATACATCTGAACTTGTCGCGGGCGCCATTGCAAAAGCAATAGCATCAACCGGAATGCCTGCAAATACCTTTCAGCACGTTCATAGTTCTTCGTTTGATTCTGGTAAAGCCCTTGTGCAGCATCCCTTTACAAAAGCAGTGGGATTCACCGGTTCATTTTCTGGTGGCAAGGCACTTTATGATTACGCCACGCAACGTCCTGATCCGATCCCGGTTTTCTCAGAGATGGGGAGCATCAATCCAGTTTTCATTTTGCCCGGCGCATTGAAAGTCAGGGGTGAGAAGTTGGCGGAGATCTATGCCGGATCTATAACGCAGAGCGTTGGGCAATTCTGTACCAACCCCGGAATTATGTTGAGTGTTCAGAGCATTGATCTTGATACGTTTTCACAACAGTTGGGAGAGAAGATCGCAACGATCGCTCCGGGTACAATGCTTCATCCGGGAATAGCATCTGCATTTAAAAAGAACCGTGAGAAGGCCTTATCACAAAAAGGAGTTTCGGTCGTAGCGGAGTCAACAGAAAAGCCAAAGGAGAATCAGGGTATCTCAACGCTCACTACTGTGAAGGCCAATGATTTCCTCGTCAATGAAGTATTGAGCGAAGAAGTATTTGGTCCTTACTCACTATTAGTAAAAGCAAATAATATTGAAGAACTGATAGCTGCCGTTCATAAGCTTCCTGGACAACTTACAGCAACAATTATTGGAGAAGACGACGAGTTGCTTCAATTTGCAGAGTTCATTCAATTGGTGATGGAGAAGGCGGGAAGAGTTATTATCAACGATGTGCCAACAGGAGTAGAGGTTTGTCCATCGATGCATCACGGCGGACCGTTCCCTGCAACAACCGATTCGAGATTTACGTCGGTCGGAACCGATGCGATCAAGCGATTTGTTCGTCCAGTGTCCTTTCAGAATTTTCCCGATGCGTTGCTTCCGGAAGAACTGAAACAAAGTAATCCTTTGGGGATTTGGAGGATGGTAAACTCGGAGATGAAGAGATAGGGGATGTCTTCGGCTTCTGGTTTTTCCGGGCAGGGCACGACAACGATAAGGTTTATCCGGCAGTCAAAATGTCTCTAACCTCCATTAATGCAAAGCCTAATAGATTTTGCCCCTTCCAGGTATTGGGATTATCGATCATCTTAGCATCCTGCGCTAATCCGATCCCCCAGATCTCATCTACTGGACTTGCTTCCACAAGGATCCTGTCGCCGGTTGTGATGAGATAATCTTTCAGCTTAGTATTCTGACTGAATTTTTGAATGTTGCCCTTCATTACGATTTCATATTTTTGCTCATTCCAAATCACTTCTTTAAAATCTCCTATCTGCCTGCCAAGCTCTTTTACTTCTCCTGGCTTGACAGCTTTGATGATTTTCTTGAATGTTTCTTCGTCGCCAAAAAGATTTGCCTTCTGTGCCATCATCCAGTGTTCGGATGTTTTATACTCAATCCCATCAACGATAAATGGAGAATGGTACCATTGGCTGAACACAAACTTCCCAGCGCCCTCAGAATTGTTTGAGTGTCCCCAGAAGAAAATGTATTTCAGAGTTTCTCCTTTATCAAACTTTTCAGTAAGCCATTTGATATCGTATTTCATACGCCAGCTCCAAGTGCTCAATAGATTTTTGTGTGTGCGATTGGATGTATTTTTTGTTGGTGAAAGACACCAGCTAATGCACAAAGTAGTGCAAATAAAAAATGTCCTGCTTTCGCAGGACATTAGAATCTTTATAAGAAGGTAATCTTATTAATCTTCGCGATTGAATCCGCCTCTACCGCCGCGGAAACCACCGCCACCGCCATTGCTGCGGAAGTTGTTAGGTCTTTCTTCACGTGGACGTGCCTCATTCACCACTAGGCTCTTGCCTTGGAAATCAGAACCGTTAAGACTGGTGATGGCCTGACGAGCAGCGCTATCATCGGCCATCTCTACGAAACCGAATCCACGGCTGCGCTGAGTGACTTTGTCCATAATGATCTTTGCAGTGGTTACTTCCCCATACGCTGCAAAGTGCTGTTTCAGTTGGTCTTCGGTGGCCTTCCAGGGAATGTTGGCTACATAAATGTTCATGTGTACTGTTGAAATTAGTTAAATAATAAATTTAGTTAATCAATAATTTCAACTCGACTGAAGTACCAGGATACCTTGTGCCGACAGGGCTGACTATTTTATTAACTCAACAAATATAATAATAATTTAAATATCAAAATTAAAGTTTCCGAAAGGTAAGGTTCACAGTTGGCGAGCTGCTGTTGGCACCAATGGTCAGAATATAATATTGTCTAAAGGAGAAGGGCCAGGAATCAGTCTGTTTTTTGGAATTTTCACATAGAATTGCCCTTAAAATGGACGATTTACACGCTTTTATGCGTGCTTAGTCTCTCCGGATTTTTGCAAAAACCGATTCCCGCGATCCTATTTATCCACACCCTTGGAGTCAATTGTTGTCCGGAAAATGATCAGGAAAATTTCTAAGAGCGTGGCCACTTATGACCGATACTCCGGATGTTCTGCAATGAATTTGTCCAGGCTTTTTCGGGCCGTGGCTCTGACTTTCCCCTGAAGAAAAGGTGCCCACCCCAATAGTTTTCCTGAAGGTCCCAACGCCATTCCGGCCCATCGCCAAAGGTCAAATGTGTCGGTATGTTTAATGATCTTTCCATCTTTGAATTCAAACTCAGCGTGGATGATGTTGTGCACTTTTCTACCGGTACGTGAGAATGAATACAGCGCCTCCCAGTCGCATGAACCTTTCCTTGTTTCGCCATCAACATTTTTAAATACAACGATCAGATCTTTAGCTGCCTCAGCAAGCATATGCCACATTGCTTTGGCTTCTCCTCCTTTCAGATCTCTGAACACCGGATCGGAGAATTCAATCTTATCGTGATAGCACACCTGCATCCCTCGCCAATCTTTTTTCTGAAAGGCGGTGTAGAAGTCCGTGATTAGTTTTTGGGATTCGATCATTTTTTTTTAAAGTTCAGGGTTCAGGGTTCAGAGTTCAAAGTTCAAAGTTCAAAGTTCAAAGTTCAGAGTTCGAAGTTCAAAGTTCGGGGTTCAAAGTTCAGAGTTCAGAGGTCAAAGCCACTGGCTTCATTTTCAAATTATCTCTTCTTCCACTCAAACGCAAACACATCTGCCCTGGAATAATGTCCAATCACATCAAAATCCATCT
>JBBRFP010000188.1:0-4933 GCA_038241465.1 Cytophagales bacterium
ACACAAATAATGGGATCAAGCACCTATTCAATTACCTGCGTCTGGACACCGAGCGGCTTGATTACGGATTGATGTTCGATCGGACCTTTCTGGGTGAAGAGACCAGGATCGAAAAGCAGTGGGCAGGAAGGGTGAACATAAAAGAAAAAACATTTAAAATAGTCAGTACAAAGTCGGACCTGCTGAAAAAAGATATCTCATCAGTAATTATCAAGGGAGAGGAAAGAATGAATGGCGATCAAAAGCAAATTGCGATCACCTTTGGAGTATCCTGGAAGCAGATGCTATTTTTCCTGATGTCGACTATTAGTCTAATGCTGGTAGCCCGCGTCTACTTACCCGAACTATTTAACTGGATGACGCTATTGTCAATCTTATTAATCGAGGCAGTGCTAATCTTAATCGAATTGAGGAAAACAGTGGCGATGTTCGATCAATACGTACACTATCTCAACAAATAACGTAAATCGAGCTGAGGATTTTACCTTACACCTACACCTTACACCTTACGCCAGTTCACTCAACTCTAACCACCTCGCCGACTTCTTCTCGATCTGTTCAGTAATACGCTTCACTTCCTGAGACCATTTCAACAATTGCTCGTGACTCGTCTCACCACTGTTTAACTTCTCAGTCACCAATGATTTCTCCGCTTCAAGCTGCTGAATATCCTTCTCCAGTTTCTCATACTCCAGTTTTTCCTTGATAGAGACTTTCTTCTTGCCATTGGACGCAGGAATTTCTTTCACCGGCGTAACAACTTCATCCTCATCATCTACTCCTTCGGTATGCTCGCCCTTTAATGTGTCGCGATAATAGGTGTAATTACCATTGAACATTCTGATCTTGCCGTCCCCTTCAAAAATAAAAAGTTGATCTACAAGGTGATCCATGAAATAACGATCGTGGGAAACGAGTAATAGGCACCCTCCAAACTTTTCTAAGAAGTCTTCAAGCACGTTAAGTGTGTCAATATCAAAATCATTGGTAGGCTCATCGAGGACCAGAAAATTTGGACTTGTAATCAGAAGCTTGAGCAATTGCAGACGCTTCTTCTCTCCCCCACTCAATTTTTCAATAAATGTGTATTGCTTGTCTGGTGGAAATAAAAAGTTCTCCAGAAATTTGGAGGCCGATAATTGACTTCCGTCTGATAGCGTGATAAACTCAGCGATCTCCTTCACTTCCTCGATAATTCGATTTTGTGGATTCAGCGTCATGCTGTCCTGCGTAAAGTAACCGAACTTCGTGGTCGCACCCGGCATCACCAAACCACTGTCAGGTTTCGCCTTCTGTGTGATAATATTAAGGAACGTAGATTTTCCAACACCGTTCTTTCCCACTACGCCAATACGGTCGAACTTTTTGAATACACATGAAAAGTCCTCGATCACCACCATGTCACCGAATTTCTTTTTGATATGCTCCACCTCTAGGATTTTTCCTCCCTGGCGTGATTCTTTTATATCGAGTTCAAGTCTGTCTTTGCGAAGATCCTGAGACGCTACTTTCTCTAGTTCATAGTACGCTTCTATTCTATACTTCGCTTTCGTTCCCCGCGCTCTTGGTTGCTTGCGCATCCACTCCAATTCTTTCTTCAACAACAATCGTGCTTTTGAAACTACGGTCTTGAGCATCTCCTCTCGGTCTGATTTCTTTTCAAGGAAATAGGCATAGTTTCCTTTATATCTGTAAAGCGTTCCACGATCAAGCTCAATGATTTCATTTGCAACATTATCAAGGAAGTACCGATCGTGAGTGACCATGATCAGCGTAATGTTCGGAGCGGAGAGATATTCCTCAAGCCATTCGATCGCGCTCAGGTCAAGATGATTGGTGGGCTCATCCATGATGATGAGATCAGGACTCGCCAATAAAAGTTGCGCTAGAAATATTCGCTTCTTCTGACCTCCTGACAATTCGCCAAACTTCCTATCGAGATCAGGCACATCAAGCTTGGTTGTGACTTCATGAACCTTCGCATCATAATCCCATGCGTCATATTCTTCCATTTTCTCCAGCGCGTCCTGCATACGTTGCGCAGAGACCTCGGGATGATGGATACAATCTTCGTACTCTTTAACAACCGCTGCCACTTTATTGGAAGAGTCAAACAGAATGTCCTTTACCTGCTTTTCATTATCCACCTCAGGCTGTTGTGTAAGGATTCCTACGCGTACCCCGTCGCGGACGACAACCTTTCCGGTATCGGATTTCAATTCTCCTGTTAGGATCTTCAATAAGGTTGATTTGCCGACACCGTTATTCCCAACCATGGCAAATTTTTCACCTTTTGAGATGCCCAGGGAGATGTCCCGGAACAGCCATTTGTCATTGAACGATTTAGAAATAAGCTCAGCAGAAAGATAATTCACGATTCCGGATTAAAATGAGGCGCAAAGATAGGAAGTTCGAACCTGGAAAAAGTGAATGGTGAAAAGTAAAATGTGATCAGCGCGTGTCGGTCAATGTCTTTGCAACGGTTTGCACTGTTGAGCAAGGATTGTTAAGACCCTGTCTGACACAACATTTTTTAAATCGATTTAACCCAGCTGTCAATTTCCTGAGCAATCTCCTCAATGAAGACAATCTTACCCTTCTTAAACGAGTGATCAGCCCCCTCGAACTTCTTGAGGGTGGCTGTCTTAAGTTTTTTTACAACTGGTTCGAGCAATGACATTTCAGCCAGCGTATCTTTTGTTCCCTGTAAGAATAACATCGGAATCTTAATTCCTGAAAGATGATCGGCTCTCGTGATGGCGGGCGCCCCCATCGAATGCAATGGAAAACCAACAAAGATCAGGCCTTTTACAAAGTCGGGCGTTTCCTTCGAAAGTCGTTGCGAGGACATGCGACCACCAAATGATTTACCGCTCACAAACAATGGAAGCTTCGGATAAAGCGAGTGTACTTTATTGATAATTACCTCTACCGTTTTCTCAGCCACAGCGGGAGAATCTGGCCGTCCTTTTTTATTTTCCATGTAGGGAAAGTTGTAGCGAACTGTGGCAATCGATTTATTCTTCAATGCTTCAGCCAGGGCTTCCATAAAAGAATGTTCCATGCCGGCCCCGGCACCATGGGCAAGAACAATGACAGCTTTTGATCTGGAAGCCTCGAAAATCTTGGCAGAAACTGATCCAATGGAATCAGATATCTGAATTTTGATTATTCTGGAATCCTTCGCCTTTACCATGTGACCTCTTACCTTATATTCCCACCCACTCCCAGCTTTCTCACAAAATACTCCGCTGTCGCTCCATAAACTTTTATAGCATTCGACTGCTTCATCCAGTGATGAGTATCGTCTACGATGACAAGGGTTTCAATGGCAACGCCCTTTTTTTGAAGTCGATTGACAAGATCGGTACTTTGACTAAACCGTACGTTGCGATCATCATCTCCATGAATGATCAACACAGGCGACGTCCATGTTGATACGTAGGCGGTTGGTGACGACTGCCATCCCAGCTTCAATGCAAGGTCGGCATCGGGCGCTCGTTCAAAGCGATCGGGAGAAATAATATTTCGCACTCGATCAATTGTAAAGTCGTGCACCCCATGAATATCGACTCCAGCAGCAAACAATTTTGAGTCTTTTGCTAAAGCCATGGCTGTTAAAAATCCACCATAAGATCCGCCATAGATTCCGATTCTGTTTGAATCAATGTTAGGCTGTGCCGCAAGCCATTCACCGGCCGCCTTTACATCAATATACTCTGAGGCTCCGAAACGTCCCGCCTTTTTTGGATTATGGAAATCAAACCCGTATCCTATTCCTAGACGATAGTTCACTACAAGCACTGTGAAGCCAAGACTTGCCAAGTACTGATTCGAGGCGTATGCATTCGAGTAGTAGTCCGAATAATTCCATCCCAGTTGCATCTGTCTCGGCGGACCCCCGTGCACATACACAATAGCTGGCCGTTTTCCTGTAACATTGGTGGGTTCAAATAACTGGCAATGGATTGTCAATCCATCGGGTGATTTGAATATCACCTGCTTTGGTATCACCAGACTTTTCTCGGGAAATTCTTTCGGAATTAATTCCCGTCCGATGAGTTTTATGATTGGCTTACCAGTAACATTAATGATCGTCGGCAATGGAGGTCGCTGAGCAGTCGCACTGATACAAACGATGTTCGATCCATCACCTATCACTGCAGGTTTCCACTCCAAACCAACACCCGGTGTCAGCACTTCCATCGCAGCTTTATCAACCGGAACACGGACGACGTGGCGTCTATCAATATCCAGCTTGTCGGGACCTGTGTTAGCGCAGAACACAAGCCACTTACTATCGGGACTAAGCTTGATATATTCCGCCATGAAATTTCCTGGTGTAAGCAATAACGCATTTCCACCTTGAGAGCCTATTGAATATAAGTGTGGCCATCCATCCTGATAAGAAAGAAAAACAATCCGGTCACCGGCAGCCCAGTGCAGATTTGTTTCACCGTGAGTTGACGGAACTGACCCGGCAAGTGTTGCAGGTGACTTCCATAGTTGGGTTGCTTTTCCTGACCTTAATTCCGAGGTCCAGATAGACCACTGATCCACACGGTCTACGCTAACTGAATCAGGAGTGCCACCTGATCCGGACGTTCTGACGAAGGCAATCCTTGTCCCATCCTGTGACCATCTTGGTGAGTCATCGTGAGTAAAGGAGGGCGCAATCCATTGCACAGGCGTTTCAGCGTTAGTAAAAATTCCGATAAAGGAATGATCACCACGCGATGAGACAAAAGCAAGTTTCGATCCGTCGGGAGACCATTCCAATGAACCCACTGAGCCTCGGGTAGTAAACAAATTTTTAGCTTCCGTCGATCCATCGGTTGGAATCGACCATACCTGACTGCCTTTAATGAAAATCACCCGGTCACTCTTCGGTGAAATTACTGGAGAATCGCCTTCACTTAAAATTTTTACCTCC
>JBBRFP010000189.1:0-4933 GCA_038241465.1 Cytophagales bacterium
GGACGAGCTTGTGAATCTGAAATACGCTATGGAGGAGGCAGACATTGTGCTTCAGCAATCCAAATTTGAACCGCCTGCAACGATCAAACAAGCAGAGATAAGCAAGGATAAAGCGAAGCGGGCATACGAACAGGCGATTGAAAACAATAAGATAAAGAAGCGGCAAAATATTGAAAAGATGCGTGAAGTAGCCGGTGATCTCCGGAAATCGCAGAATGAAAATGAAGCGATGACAAAAGTGCTCGAGGCATTTGACGTAAAAGCACCGGAAGATGGAATGGTCATTTATACAAAAGGATGGGATGGAAAACCGGTAAAGGCAGGATCACAAATTCAAATGTGGGAACCAACTGTGGCTACTCTTCCTGACCTCACCAAGATGCAATCAAAGACCTATGTAAATGAGGTTGATGTGCGCAAGGTTAAAAAGGGACAGCTGGTAGACGTGGGGCTTGACGCTTATCCTGATAAAAAATTAACGGGATTTGTAATTAGTGTTGCAAATGTAGGCGAACAACGACCAAACAGCGATGCAAAGGTGTTTGAGGTGAAAGTTGAAATTAATGGAACAGATCCGGCGCTGAGGCCTTCGATGACGACGAGCAATAAAATTATTACAAGCGCGATCGACAGCGCATTGTACGTTCCACTCGAATGCCTGCACAATCAATCTGACTCTATAACCTATGTATTTGTCAAAAGCGGCAGCAGCACAGTGAAGCAGGAAGTAATTGTTGGTGAGACAAATTCAAATGATGCGATCATCAAAGGTGGATTGGGCGTTGAGGATAAAGTCTTTCTTTCAATTCCGGAGGGAATGGGCAACCAGGAGATCAAACTACTTGCCGAACTAAATGGCAAACGTAAAAAGAAGGATGAGGATTCTTCAAAGCCGATTGTTAAAGCTGTGTCCAACACCATAATCAAGTAAGGTGTCAATCAAATCGAAGTTTTTTTCGCCAAGGCTTCTGGCTAATCTTTACATAGCCGCTGATGCCGTAGTTGCCAATAAAGTACGCTCTCTTCTTACCGCACTGGGAATCATCTTTGGAGTAGCGGCCGTTATTGCCATGCTCGCGATCGGTAACGGGGCTCAGGAAGAGATACTAAATCAGATCAAGTTGGTTGGAGTAAATAATATTGTGATAAAACCTATTGTCGAGCAGATAGAAGAAAAGATAGATGAGCAGCCTGGCAAAAAGGAAAAAAAGAAATTTTCTCCTGGTCTTACGGTCAGGGATGTCAACAGCATCGCAAAAACAATTCCCGGCATCACCAGAGTAAGTCCGGAGATTATTCTCAATACGAACGTTATAAGAAGTGGGGTAAGAAGATCAGCGAAACTTGTCGGTGTTCAGCCAGCTTATTTTGAGATTTATGACTTCAGGCTGGCGCAGGGTCAAATGTTCAATATGGAGCAGCTCCGTTTGGGCTCGCCTGTTTGTATTATCGGATCGGCGGTAAAGAGTAGGTTCTTTCCAACCGAAGAAGCTATCGGTAAAGGCATCAAAGTAGGACAACACTGGCTTACGGTGATTGGTGTGATGGACGAACGATTGGTATCGAAGTCCAGCATCAGCAAGCTTGGTATTCGCGATTTTAATATGGATGTCTATACACCGTTGCAAAGTGTACTAATAAGGTACGTCAACCGTGATCTCATCACGACAGAAGAATTGCGGATCGCAGCGATGCGCAGCCAGGGAAATTTTTTCTCTGCCAACAGCACCCCAGAGGATGAAGCGGAGAAGAAGAATTATCATCAACTGGACCGGCTAGTGATTCAGGTGGAGTCGACACCTCAAATGCAATCTATCGCGGAGATCATTTCACGTATGCTTTCGCGAAAGCATTATGACGTGGTAGATTTTGAAATTGAAATTCCTGAATTATTATTGAAGCAGCAGCAACGCACGAATGATATTTTCAATTACGTACTTGGCGCCATAGCCGGTATCTCATTGCTGGTAGGCGGTATTGGTATTATGAATATCATGCTTGCATCGGTATTGGAACGCATCAAAGAAATTGGCCTACGGCTTTCAATTGGTGCGCAGAAGAATGATGTCATTCAGCAATTCCTGTTTGAAGCCATGATGATCAGTGTGAGCGGTGGGATCATCGGAGTGATCCTTGGCGTAATTATGGCGTTTGTTGTTTCAGCGTTTGCCAATATTCCCACTATTATAAGTTTTTCTTCCATTCTGTTGTCATTTGGCGTTGCCGCGACAGTCGGATTAGTTTTTGGGATTGCACCTGCACGGCGAGCCGCACAACAAGACCCTATAGCTTCCTTACGATATGAATAGAGTATTTTCTAATGCCCTTTTTTTTCTGTCTGTTGTTACAACCTATTGCTCCGCGCAAAATGTCTTTTCAATTACCGAAGTGATAACAAAAGCCCAGACGCAATCGCCTATTTTCAAGCAGACGGAAACACGTCTTCAGAACAGTTACTGGCAGTTCCGCTATTATAAGAGTAATTACAGTCCTCAGATAAGGGCGAGGAGCAATCAGGGTGCGCTTTACATCAATAGCATAACTCCGATACGTCAGCCAGATGGTTCCATTGTTTACCTACCCGTCAACCAGCTTAATCCCGGGGTTAATTTTTCACTCGAGCAACCTATACAATGGACCAATGCTACGTTATCGGTTAACACGAGTTATAATTATTATAAAGATCTCATAACTCAAAGCAGTCAGTGGAATGGTGCTCCGATGTATGTTCAATTAGATCAGCCATTACTCTCGTATAATCAGTTGAAATGGGATAGGAAAATTCAGCCTATTCGTTTTGAAGAATCGAAACGTGATTATGCAGAAGCGATGGAGAGTATAAGCCGCGATGCTGTAAATTATTTTTTTACGTTAATGGATGCGCAGATAAACCTTCAGATCGCGAAATACAATCTTGCCAACAATGATACGATCTACAAGATTGAAAAAGGAAGGTATAATATTGGAACAACATCAGAGGATAAATTATTACAAGTTGAACTTCAGTTGCTGCGTTCACGTCAGGATGTAGGTCAGGCTAACCTTGCGTTACAGACTGCCAGTCTTGACCTTCGCAATTATATTGGATTGAGAAATGGTGAAAGTTTTGAACTTGCTCTTCCTGAAGAAATTCCAGTGTTCAGCGTGTCGGAGGATGAAGCGCTTGAATATGCAAAGAAAACACGATCAGCGTATGTCGCCTTTGAGCGAAGAAAAATGGAAGCCGAATCGAATGTTGCGAGGACCAGGGGCCAGTTGTACCAGGTTGGTGTCACGGCAGCATTTGGATTGAATAATACCGGGCAAAGTATTTCAGACTTATACCGGGATCCCTCGAGGCAGCAGGTTGCAAACATTTCCTTTAATGTACCGATTGTCGACTGGGGTCGAAGAAGGGCACAAATGCAAACCGCTTATGCCAACAAAAAATTACAGGACTATGTGATCGCCCAGGATGAAGTGCTGTTTGAGCAGCAGATCCTTACGCAAGTGCGTCAATTTGAAATGTTATATCTGCAGGTGGAGATCACAAAGAAATCAGACGAGGTAGCGTTAAAAAGGTACAATGTTGCTCAGAACCGATATCTCATTGGTAAAATTGATATTACGAATTTAAATATTGCCCTTACGGAAAAAGACAATGCAAAGAGAGGGTACATAAATGCCTTGCGAGGTTTCTGGACGGCCTATTACGATCTTCGACGACTTACGTTGTATGATTTTTCAGAAAGTAAGTATTTGTATGACCCGAATGAAAAGTCATAAAAGATTTGTGGCTTGCGTAACTAGATTTGGATTTTGTGTTGATAAGTGAAGTTGGGTATCCCAGAGTTTCCGGGTGGGAGGCTCTGCGATTTGTGTTAGAGAGAACTTCAGTCGAATAACAACCACTTCGATATTTGATATTCGGTATTTATTGTTCAACATGTTGCACTACTATTTCCTTCGAATCATCACTAACAAGCTTTGCTGGGAGATCAATTGTTGCAACATGGCACTCGTCATCCTTCTAATCCGACAATCCTGATTTTAAATCCCCGTATAGCTAAAAGGTGTAATCTCTTTTAATCTCTTCTTCAATGCTTCATTCACAGCCAAACCATCAATAAAATTTGAAAAGCTCTCTCTCGAAATCTTTTCATTCTTGCGTGTAAGCTCTTTTAGTGCTTCATAAGGATTGGGATATCCTTCCTTTCGTAAGATGGTTTGAATGGCTTCCGCAACCACCGCCCAATTGTCTTCGAGATCTTTGTCAATCGCATCCTTGTTCAATTCCAGCTTGCCAATTCCCTTCTGCAATGAATGCAACGCCAAAAATGAATGAGCCATCGGCACACCAATATTTCTCAGAACTGTGGAGTCTGTTAAGTCGCGCTGCAAACGTGATACTGGCAACTTTGCTGAAAGATGTTCAAACAAAGCATTGGCAATTCCAAGATTGCCTTCGGCAGTTTCAAAATCGATTGGATTTACTTTATGAGGCATTGCTGAGGAACCAACTTCTCCGACTTTGATTGTCTGCTTGAAATAGTTCATGGCAATGTATTGCCAGATATCGCGACTGTAATCGAGGAGGATCGTATTGATTCGTTTCAGATTGTCAAACAATGCCGCGAGGTTATCGTAGTGCTCTACCTGCGTGGTCGGATGGCTTCTGGATAGCCCAAGGTATTTCGAGACAAACTGATCCGCAAATTTTAGCCAGTCGATGTCAGGATATGCGATGTGATGCGCGTTAAAATTTCCGGTTGCTCCGCCAAACTTTGCAGAATGAGGAATTGTGTTTAGTAACTCAAGCTGCATTTTAATTCTAATTGAAAATACACTCATCTCTTTTCCCAACCGCGTAGGAGACGCCGGCTGACCATGCGTTCTTGCGAGCATGGATACTCCTTTCCAACGTGTTGACTGCTGATCGATTAATTGGATTACC
>JBBRFP010000190.1:0-4922 GCA_038241465.1 Cytophagales bacterium
CTACGTCTATCACCTCGGTCAAATGAGTTGGGACACGATGGGTCAAACCTATAAGCTCAGTGAAAACTATCAGAAGTATGTGGAGGAAGGAGACGCTGCTTCATCGGCGCTTCTTAAAACACTGTTTGTAGGGGTGTCAGAAAAAGACATGGAATCGAGATTCTCTCAGTACAAGAGGAAAATAACAAAAGAGCTTTTGGAAACATGGAAGGACTCGGCCTATAAATTGAAAGCAGATAAAAAGTATGATGAAGCGATCCAATTATTAGAGACAGCGGCGTTCCTGGCAAAAAAAATTGGCGAGACTTACAACCAAGGCGTTTACTTATTTTCAATTGGAGAATCATATGATAATCAGAGCTTGTATGAAAAAAGCGTGGAATATTACGCGAAGGCTTTACCCCTTTTAGAAAAAACGGCAAACCCTTTCACCATTGCATATGCATACTATAATTTTGGATATGCCTGCAAAGAAGCTAAGTTATATAAGGAAGCCAGCGTTCACATTGATAAATCCATTGAACTTCGAACAAAGCTTGTAAAAGATAACCCCACGAACACTGACTACATGGATAACCTTTGTGCTTCGCTTGAAGTAAAGGGAGCGATTTATGAAGCGACGAATGATATTCCTAATGCGCTTGAGGCATATAAACGCTCACTTCAGGCAGCTCAGTCGTCAAAAAATAAGAAAAACGAAGGAAATGCTTACTGGAATCTCGCGTACGCTTATGAAAATGGATTGAAAGATCATGCTCAATCTGCTATAGCGTATGGCAAAGCAGCGGATGTTTATCTTGAGAATAAGGATACAGCGAATGCAATCATTTTAATAAGATCACTTGGAGTTGTAAATCTCAATGACAAGAATGTAAAAAACGCAAAGGAAGAAGTTGCACGGGGAGTTGCGCTTGCCAGAAGTTGGAAAAGTGATAAATACCTGCCCTATATTCTCAATTACCAAGGGACAATGTTTTATGACCTCAAGGAATATGAAAATTCGTTCAAGAGTTTTGGTGAAGCAGAGGCGATTTACAGGAGAACCGGCGAAACTCAAAAGCTTGTGGATGTAATAAAAGTATATGGAAAATCATTGCGTGATGCCGGTAAAAATAAGGAGGCCCTTGCCAAACATCTTGAGCGAATTCCCTTGCGAAAGGCTGGTGATTTGAGTGAAGAAGGAGATATGGAATGGGATCTTGCAACCATCTGTGGTAATTTGAAGGATTCAAAGTGTGAGACTCTTCATTACCAGCGATCCGAGCAAATCTACCTTCAGCTTAAAGACTCAGCAAAAGTCACCACACTGATGAATAATCTCGGATACGCGTACCGGGATATGAGAGATTCCGTTAACTCCTATAAAAATCATAGCCGGGCTATTGCTTTTGACAAAAGCAGAAACAATAATGCCGCTCTCGCAAATTCCTATGAGCACTTCGCTTATTCCTACAAATCATTTAAGAACTGGAGAAAGTGTATTGAATACTACAAACTTGCCGCTGAATACTATAAAAAGGACGGTAATGCTCTAAAAGAGGCAAACATGATCGATGAACAAGCTCAACGAAACTGGGAATGGAAAAAATTTCCTGAGGCCATTGCTCTTGCAAAACAATCCATTGGTTTATATAACAAGCTGGACAATAAGAATGAAGAGGGAATGGCCTGGTGGGATCTTTCTTATCAATTAGGGGAAAGCATGCAAAACTATGATGAGTCTATCACTGGTTATGAGGTGGCTTTTAAGTTATTCATGGCCGACAAGGATTCTGTCGA
Organism: Cytophagales bacterium; assembly: GCA_038241465.1. Lineage (GTDB taxonomy): Bacteria > Bacteroidota > Bacteroidia > Cytophagales > Cyclobacteriaceae > ELB16-189. Next base: position 1,780 of record JBBRFP010000190.1, read on the forward strand.
TGCATCCACCATGCTTTCAAACATTGGTCAGACGTATTGGAGCAAATTGAACTTTGAGAAGGCGATTGAGTACCATCAGGCAGCCATTGCACTTGCAAAGAAGTGCAAGAACGACAAGCAGGTTGCTAAGTCTTGGCTTAAGCTTTCGCTTTTATATAAAGAATCAAATAATCCGATCGTGGCTGCAGAAGCCTTGTTTAATGCCGCAGAGGCATTGGCAGCTGTTAATGATTCCACGTTACAGGGATCGACCTATCAGGATCTGGCAAACAGCTATTCGAAATCGAAAGACTACCCTAAAGCAATTGATTTCTTTAATAAATCGATTGTTATTCGCAGAGCTTTAAAAGATACAGTCAACCTGAGTTCAGCCATCGTAGACCTTGCTGGCGTTTATCATACTAAAAATGATTACAAGAATGCTGAACAATTTTATCTGCAATCCCTTGCTCTTCGCAAAAAGACGAAAGATAAGGTAGGTGAGATGTATACTCTAGTGGGATTGGGAAATCTTGAGGAAAACGTAAGTACAAACTATGTAAAATCTGAAAAGTATTTCCTGGAGGCTGAAAAATTAGCAAAAGAGGGAAAGGATGACTACCTACTTGCCTATATCTATGGCCAGATGAAATGGCTATACCGGTCTCAGGGGAAGCCGGCGTTGGCTGAAGCGAACGTGAAGAAATCACTTGAGCTCTATAAAAAGCAAAAGAATTCAAAAGAAGTTGCTAATACGCTGGTAAGCATGAGTTTCGATGCGAGTTACGTATCGGGAGATCAGCCGAGGGCATTGAAGCTCCTGGATGATGCGCAGAAGATTGCTGACACTTTAAATGATGTATCAGTGAAGGCTAGCGTTTACAGCCAGCGATCGTCCATATTGCGGGAAATGGGACAATTTCAGGAAGCCCTTGAGTATTCCAGGAAAAGCATGACTCTTAATAAGGAGATAGACAATGAGTGGGGAATGGCCGGTGTTTTCATTGATGAGGGAAATATTTACAAGCAGCTTGGTGACTTTGACGAAGCGATGAAATCCCAGATGAAAGCGGATAGCTTGTATTTAAAAATCAATGCGGAGTATCCACGCCTTGCTCCGCTTGCCAATATCGGTGAGAATTATTCAGCGCAAGGTGACTATGTCAAGGCAAAGGAATATTATCAGAAGTCGCTTGCGATTATGGTAAAAGCTAAAGACAATAATGAAAACCTTGCGATCATGCAGGGTAGTATGGGTGAAGTAAATTTTTATATGGGTAATTATGCTGAGGCAGAGAATTGGCTTAAGATATCCTTGGTTACCTGTGATAAAGTAGGAGCCATGCGCCCGAAAGCCGATAATCTCAGCGCCATGGGTCGGCTAAAGATCGAAGAAAAAAAGTATGATGAAGCAAAAGTGTTTTTGAGTGAAGGCTTACGACTTTCAAAAGAGAAATCAATGCGCATCACCTATCTCAATAATCTTGTTTTGCTTGGCAAACTGGAGGTTGAGAGAAAGAACTTTGCCGTGGCCAAACCGCTCCTTGAAGAAGCAATTAAAGCTGCCCGCGAAATGAATAAGATCGGAAGTATGTGGGAGAGTTTATACCTGACAGGAGTCATGTATAGAGACACTAAGGACCTTGCCAAAAGCGCTGAATACCTTAAAGAGGCTGCCGCTGTAATTGAAAAACTCCGCAATAAAGTTTCGGGTGGGGAGGAAGCTCGCAAGCTCTTTTCCTCTGATAAAAATATCTCTAAAGTATCGGAAGTGCTTGTGGATGTATTGTTGCAGTTGGGTGAGACCGAACTTGCTATGAGTTATCTGCAAAAGGCTAACGAGGATAACATTAAAGCCAAGTATCGCTCTCTGGACATCAAATTCCAGGATGAAGAAAAAAATCAGGTGGTAGGCCAGGAGCGCACGATGAAAGCGAAGCTCGACGGAATCGAGCAGCAAATATCAAAAGAGAAAGCACTTCCGGTTGATAAGCAAAATGTGACCAAGCTTAAAAACCTTGAAGGAATTCAGTCAATTGCGGAAGGAGATTATCTGAAGTTTGTAAACCAACAGGTGAATGTACAGCCGGAACTTTCGAAATTCTTCAGCAATAGTGTTCAGCCTTCTGAATTCAGAAAACGGAAAAAGCAGATTCCAAAGGATATGGCGTTGCTATCTTATCTGCCCGGCGAAAAACAATTGTACATATTCATGGCAACCAACGACACCGTTATTGCAAAAGTTGTAAACGTGACGCGCGAGCAGCTCGGCCGGGATGTCAACGGTGTGATGAGTATTGTAAAGACACAACAAGGAAAATTTGGAAGGATTGATCTGAGCAAAGAAGCACAGGAACGGGAAGAGTTGGTTGGTACTGTAAAGCAAACCGATAAGATGATGATCCCATTCGAAGAATTGTATCATTTTCTTATCTCTCCTGTAGCGAGTGAAATATCAGGCAAGAAGAAGCTGTGCATTATACCAAACGGTACATTGAGCTACATACCTTTTCAACTATTAGGAAAAACACTGTCGAACGGGAAGTTCAGTTTGCTTGCTAATCAGTTTTCGATTTTTTATGCAAATTCCACTGACATGCTTTTGAGGACTCTTGAAGCGGGTGATAAGGATTATAATATCCTCGCTTTTGGAAACCCCGATAAAAGTCTACCATCAACTGAGAAAGAAGTTTCCGATATCAAGAAGTTATTTCCAAATGCATCGATATACACTCGCGACGAAGCTACTGAAGACAAGGCGAAGTTTGCAGGAGCAAATTTTAACGTGATGCACTTTGCTACCCATGGCAATCTGGACTATGAAGATTTTAGCAAGTCATATCTCACAATGGCTGGCAATCCGTCCAAGAATGAGGATGGAAAGCTTACGCTGGAAGAGTTGTGGGGAATGGAAGTAATGAATCATTTGAATATTGTTGTGTTATCAGCATGTCAAACAGCCGTCACAAAGGGCTCCAATGAAAGTTCTCCTGTTAGCCCTGCGAGTGGATTTTTGCAAAATGGAGTAAAGTCAGTTGTAGCTACTCTCTGGAAAGTGGATGATGAAGCAACGTCTATTCTGATCAATGATTTTTACAAGAACATAAAGACGATGGATGCAGTCGACGCACTGCGAACAGCTCAGGTCAACTTATCCAACAACC
>JBBRFP010000191.1:0-4920 GCA_038241465.1 Cytophagales bacterium
CCAAACAAGGGGTTGAGTGAAGCTTCCCAAAGCATACACTACCGAATCCACATTTGTTGCTTTTGAATCATTAACGAACTCGATCCCATTGATTGTCGCTACTGATTCAAGTCTGTGTGGCGCATTTTTGAATGTCTTCAACCCTTCACGGATTTTGGCATCCGTAACTTTTGCCAAGTGAGCTGCCGACACCGCCGCCATTGTATTAACAAGATTATGGACACCTTTCAACGGTGTATCCGCTTGCGCGATCTTGAACGACTTCTTTCCAAACTGGAAGATCATCTTCTTTCCATCGTAATGTGCGGATGTAATCGCTTCAGAATCCAACGAGATCTCAACACGGTACGCTTCCACTGAACGTTGTTTTGCTTCAATACCTGAAATAGGGTCGTCAACGAAATACACAAAATAATCTTTCGAAGTCATGTTCTTCACCAATCTGAATTTACTGTTGACATAATTGATCATTTTCTTGTCATAGCGATCAAGATGATCAGGAGTGATGTTCAATAATATTCCGATATGCGGATGAAATGTCTGTGTTCCATCCAACTGGTAGCTGCTAACCTCTACTACGTACCAGTCATGATCTTCTGTTGCTACTTTACGAGCAAGGCTTTCGCCTACATTACCGGCAAGGGCTACTTTTTTATCAGCGTTCTTCAGGAGATGATAAATCATCAACGTGGTTGTAGTCTTACCGTTGGTGCCAGTGATGGCGATGATTTTTCCCTTCAGATATCTAAAAGCAAATTCGAGCTCATCGATAATCAATATCTTTTTCGCCTTGACCTTCTTTACGATTTCAACTTTGTTAGCAATACCAGGGCTCTTGATTATCAGATTTGCATTAAGAATTTTTTCTTCTGTATGCTTTCCTTCTTCAAATTCAATTCCTGCCTGAATAAGTTCAGTCTTATATTTCTCTTTCAACAGACTATGGTCTGAAACAAACACATCGAAGCCTTTGGCTTTTGCCAATAGTGCTGCACCCGTGCCGCTTTCTCCTCCTCCCAATATGACTACGCGTTCTGCCATAAATATTAGATCATCTTAGTTTTAAGGTTGCTAGACTGAAAATCGCGAGTAGAATTCCCACAATCCAAAACCTCGTCACAATCTTCGACTCGTGAATATTTTTCTTCTGGTAATGATGATGAAGTGGAGACATGAGGAAAATTCTTTTTCCTTCCCCGAACTTCTTCTTCGTGTATTTGAAATATGAAACCTGCATGATCACCGATAAGCTTTCGATCAAAAAGATTCCGCATAAGATCGGGATCATAAGTTCCTTACGAACGGCCAGAGCCAGCACCGCAATGATCCCACCGAGGGTAAGGCTTCCGGTATCTCCCATGAATACCTGTGCAGGAAATGCATTGTACCATAGGAAGCCAAGACATGCTCCGACAAAAGCAGTACAAAAGATTACCAATTCACCCAGGTTTGGGATGTACATGATATTGAGGTAAGAACTAAAATCGACACGGCCCGACAGATAAGCAAAGATTGCCAGCGTCAATCCGATGATGGCTGACGTTCCTGCTGCCAACCCATCAATCCCATCCGTCATGTTTGCTCCATTTGATACTGCCGTTACAATTAGGACAACGATTAATATGTAAATGATCCATGTATAATTCTGATCAAGCCACGGAGTGATACTGTGATAGTCAAATTCATTGTTTTTAAGAAACGGTACGGTAGTCTTTGTTGATTTAACGGGTTCCGAGACGAGATCTCCTTCCATTGGCAGAACAAGGTCGGAAGCTGCTGCCATTGGCTTTTCACGAATTACAACCGCATCATTAAAATATAGTGTAAGTCCAACGATCAATCCGATGATCACCTGTCCAACTATTTTAAATCTTCCCGCAAGTCCTTCCTTATTCTTCTTAAATACTTTTATATAATCATCTAAAAATCCAATCAATCCCAAACCAATCGTTGACGTTATCAGCAATACGATGTATACATTATCAAGCTTCGCTAACAGGAGCGTCGGGATAAGAATCGCAGCAATAATGATAATCCCCCCCATTGTTGGAGTGCCTTTCTTTTGCAACTGACCTTCCAGGCCCAAATCACGGATACTCTCTCCCACCTGCTTTCTTCTCAGGTAATCGATAAGTCTTTTTCCAAAAGTAATGGTGATCAATAGGGATAAAACCGCCGCCAGACCCGCGCGAAATGAAATGTATTGAAATACACCCGCGCCAATCAGGTTGAATTTCTTATCGAGATATGTGAATAGATAATACAGCATTTACTTTAAACCATTGATTTGAAAATTTGAAAATGACAGAGGCTCCAAAACGGCAGAGCTACTCTCATCACTCAAACAAATTCCCATTTTTAAATTTTCAAACTGCCTCATTTTTAAATGTCAATTAGCGAACATTTTTAACATACGCGACACCACCTCTCTATCATCAAACGGATTCCTTACTCCTTTTATCTCTTGATACGTTTCGTGACCTTTGCCCGCAACAAGAATGATATCATTCTCCTTCGCTAGCATGCAAGCCGTTTTTATCGCTTCCTCACGATCCAACATCACGAGTGTTTTCTTTGCGTCTGTTGGACCAACACCTTTCTGCATCTCACGAATGATCTCCATCGGATCTTCATCCCGTGGATTGTCAGAAGTGAAAATCACCTTATCTGAATATTTACATGCGATTGCCGCCATCAACGGACGCTTCGTTTTGTCACGATTGCCTCCACACCCCACAATGGATATCACTTGTTCCTGGCCGGAACGGAAATTAGTAATGGTTTCCAGCACATTCTTCAATGCATCCGGTGTATGAGCGTAATCCACAATGGCTGTAAACTTTGAACCCGGCTCCACCAGTTCAAACCGCCCTACGGCACCCGTCATGGCAGAGAGCTTTAACAGAATTTCATCAGAATCCTTTTCAAGCAATACAGCCGTCCCATATACTGCCAGAAGATTGTAGGCATTAAAGTCTCCGATGAGCCTGAACCACACGTTACGGTTGTCAATCTCAAGCTCCAGGCCTTCGATCGAATTCGTCATGATCTTTGCCTTGAAATTGGCAATCTTCTGAAGACTGTACGTATTTTTTTTCGCTTTGCAATTCTGAAGCATTACCATGCCTCGCTTATCATCAATGTTCACCAATGCAAATGCATCGGATGGCAGTCCATCAAATAATCCCTTCTTTGCACGGATATAACTTTCAAATGTGCGATGGTAGTCAAGATGATCGTGTGTAATGTTTGTGAATACGGCACCGGCGAAATACAACCCTTCCACTCTTCCTTGATCAACCGCGTGCGAGCTCACTTCCATAAAGCAATGAGTACATCCTGCGGCAACCATCTGTACCAGTAGTTCGTTGATCTGAACGGGATCCGGCGTCGTGTGTGTTGCGACAATTACTCGGTCAATAATTCTGTTCTCTACTGTCGAAAGTAAACCGGAAGCAAATCCAAGCGAACCAAATAATTTGTAAAGAAGTGTTGCAACCGTTGTCTTACCATTCGTCCCAGTAACGCCGACAAGTTTTAATTTCTTAGATGGATTGCCATAAAAATTACTGCAGATTATTCCCAACGAATGAGCACTGTTCTTTACGGTAACATAAGTTACTGCCTCATAGATACTCTCCGGCAACACATCACAAACGATAGCGATTGCTCCGTTGTTAATGGCCTTTTCGATAAAGGCATGGCCGTCCGACTGGGTTCCTTTGCTGGCTACAAATAGAAAACCCTTGCTGACTTTCCTTGAATCAAAAGCAACGCCTGCAATGTCCACGTTCATATCACCGACCGTAGAGGTAATTCTTACATTGTATAATATGTCTCTCAGTTCCGCCATTAACTCAACCGTATAAAAATTCTAGATCCCTTTGAAACTCTCATTCCTGGCGCACGCGACTGGATAGAAACACGACCGTTTCCCTCATGGAATACCCGAAGCCCGGTTCTTTCAAGGAGATAAATTGCATCACGCAACGTCATCCCCTGAACATCTGGCACGTGGTCTTTCATCACTACATTCTTCCTGAATGTTACAGCACTCCCATTAATTGCCGCCTTGATCCATTCCTCTTCTGTATTTGAATGATTAGAAACTCCCAATTCATTGCAAAGCATCGTCAATTCATCCTGCTTGCCGGCACGAATAGTTGGGAACATTCCAGCTGGCAAAACAGCTTTCTTTTCCATTGCCTGATGCAATTGAAGATCGCGTGCATAAATATTATCGGCTATTTCTTTGAATACCGGACCCGCTACGCTGTTACCATATTGGTAGATGCCTTTCGGATTTTTGATCAGAACGATCGCCGAGTACTTTGGAGCATTCGCCGGGAAATAACCAACGAAAGAAGTGATGTACTTCTTTTCGTAATGACCGTCTTTCAATATCTGGGAAGTTCCTGTTTTACCCGCAATTTTATAGTCAGGGTTTTTTAGATTCATTGCCGTGCCGTGATCCACAACACCCTCGAGCAAGATTCTCAGCTGATCGAGCGTTTTACCGGAACAGATCTTCGAATTCAATGTCTCCGTTTCAAATTCCTTCGTCACTTTGTCTGCGAGGCTGATCGACGTTACGAATATTGGCTTGATCATCTTACCGCCATTCGCTACCGCATTATACAATGTGAGTGTATGTAATGGTGAAATTTCAAATCCATAACCATAGGCCATCCATGGCAATGTGATTCCACTCCAGTTCTTATCTTTTGGTCTGCTAATCTTTGGATACGCCTCACCATTGATCTGCAATCCGAGGGGTTTGGAAAGTTTCAGCTCGTCCACATATTCCAGGAATTTGGATGGCTTTGTTCCAAAATGTTTGTCAAGCAACTTAGCCATGGCAATGTTGGACGACTTTTCAAATGCCTGCTGAATGGTGAGACGACCATATCCACCTTCCTG
>JBBRFP010000192.1:0-4911 GCA_038241465.1 Cytophagales bacterium
TAACATCAAATTTTTCTAAGGGTTCTTCCACTATAATTCGTTCCTATTTGCTGTTAAAAATTTGCTTACAGGAGCCGCCGAGTTCCTTCCATGTTTCACTCCTGGATTCATACCCAACTAATTGTGATGTTGACAGGTCAATAAAGTTGCTGGAGAGGTCAGCGGCGAGGAGCGATAGTCCGGGATTATGCCCCACGAGCAACACCTTATTAATGTCATCCGGAAGATGGTTGATCACGGCTAGTAAGTCAGTCATTGCCGCTTCGTAAATGTCTTCCCGGAATTGGATTTTATCAGCCGGAAACTTGTTCAGTTCGTGAAACAGCGCCAGGGTCTGTCGGGTGCGACTTGCGGCGCTGCAAAGAATTAAATCAGGAAAATAGTTGGCCTCCGAGAAAATTTTTCCACAAGCCCGTGCTTCGGCTTCGCCCTGAGGGGTAAGCAAGCGGTCATAATCGCGCTGGCCGCTCTGTTTACCAGCACTTTGTGCGTGCCGCAGCAAGAAGATAATTTTACTCATTTAATCGTTGAAACGATCCTTATTTACGCTCAAAAGTATCCCTAAATACCATGCCCGAGAATTGATTTTTTAAAAATTTGTGATATTTGAGGCTATCGACCGTCATCTGGCGGACTGGTAACTTAATTTTTTTGGATGGCAAAGAACCTTGTGATTGTTGAATCTCCCGCGAAAGCAAAGACCATAGAAGGGTATCTGGGAAAGGATTATAAAGTGAGCTCGAGCATGGGTCACATCCGTGATTTGCGGAAAGGAAATGGCGCGATTGACGTAGAAAATAATTTCGAACCTACGTATGAAGTCAGTATTGAAAAAAAGGATGTCATCGCGAATCTCAGAAAGCTTTCCGATGAGGCCGAAATGGTCTACCTGGCGAGTGACGAGGACCGTGAGGGAGAAGCCATCTCATGGCACTTAAAAGAGGTGCTTGATCTCAAGGATTCCAAGACCCGTAGAATTGTGTTTACCGAGATCACAAAAAATGCTATTCTTAATGCTATTCAAAATCCTCGTGGTATTGATATTGACCTGGTAAATGCGCAGCAGGCCAGACGTGTCCTTGACCGATTGGTGGGATTCGAATTATCGCCGATTCTTTGGAAAAAAATCAAGACTGGTTTATCGGCCGGCAGGGTACAATCCGTGGCCGTTCGACTGGTAGTAGAGCGTGAGCGTGAAATTGAACGCTTCGATTCTAAATCGTCATTTAAGGTTTCTGCCATTTTCGATTTAGGAAACGGTAAGAAGCTGGTGGCGGAGCTCGGTGAAAAATTCAATTCGGAAAAAGAAGCTCAGGAATTTCTCGATTCATGTATCGGCGCGCAATTCACGATTGCGGATCTGATAAAGAAGCCTGCTAAGAAATCACCGGCGCCTCCCTTTACGACGTCAACCCTACAACAGGAAGCTGGCCGCAAGCTTGGTTTCTCTGTTTTGCAAACAATGGTCGTGGCGCAAAAGCTCTATGAAGGTGGTAAGATCTCCTATATGCGTACCGACTCTGTGAATCTCTCTGATGAAGCGGTAGCAGGAGCGACGCGACAGATCGCAAGCGCGTACGGCAACGAATTTATTCATACAAGAAAGTATAAAACAAAATCCTCCGGCGCTCAGGAAGCTCACGAAGCCATCCGGCCGACTGATTTTGGAACAACCGAAGCGGGGATAGATCGTAATGGTCAGCGGTTATATGAATTGATCTGGAAGCGCGCGATCGCATCACAGATGGCCGATGCTGAACTTGAACGTACAACAGCAACGATTAAAATTTCAACCAATCCACGTACGCTTACGGCGTCGGGGGAGGTAATCAAGTTTGAAGGATTTTTGAAAGTATACCTCGAATCAAAAGATGATGAGGAGAGTGAGCCGACAGAGGGAGGCGATAGCAAAGTGTTGCCGCCGTTGAATATCGGGCAGGATTTACCACTCAATGAACTCACTGCTACTGAGACATTCACACGGCATCCGGCCCGTTATACTGAGCCTACATTGGTTAAGAAATTAGAAGAGCTCGGTATTGGTCGACCCTCGACGTATGCGCCAACGATCTCGACGATCCAGAAACGCGAGTATGTGGTGAAAGAAGCCCGTGAAGGAAAGGAACGTAAATACAAAGTGTTGACACTTGCCGACAATAAAGTTTCCGGCCAGGTCGAAACAGAAATTACAGGAGCGGAGAAGAATAAATTATTTCCGACCAATATCGCGATGATCGTGAATGACTTCTTAGTAGATCATTTTCCAACGATTACTGATTATTCATTTACCGCCAACATCGAACAGGAGTTTGATGAGATCGCAGCGGGTAAAGTGAAGTGGCAAAAGATGATTGAGGAATTTTATCGTCCCTTCCATAAAACAGTTACATCGACCGAGCTCGTTGAACGCTCATCCGTTCAGAATAAGGTTCGTGAGTTGGGTATTGATCCGAAGACGGGTCTGAAAGTGTATGTGAAGCTCGGGCGATTTGGCGCGTATGCACAGATTGGCGAAAATGTTGAAGAAGGAGTGAACGATGTGAAGCCAAAGTTTGCGGGATTACGTCCCGGGCAATTCATTGAGAGCATAACACTGGAACAGGCATTGGAAGTAATGAAGATGCCGCGCGATCTTGGAACGTTTGAAGACCTCCCGGTGGTCGCGAACATCGGTAGATTTGGTCCCTACGTTCTTCATGATAAGAAATTTGTTTCCATTCCGAAAGGAGAGGATCCTTATACAATCACACCTGAGCGTGCCGTCGAAGTTATTCAGGCGAAGCGCGAGGCAGATGCCAACAAGTTAATAAAAGCGTTCCCTGAGAATCCTGAGATCACCGTTCTCAACGGACGATTCGGCCCGTATATTAAAGCCGGCGCTAAGAATGTAAAAATTCCAAAAGGCAAGGAGCCCTCCGAGCTTACATTGGAAGAATGTGTGACACTTGCTGCGAATGCTCCTGAGAAGAGAGGACGCTTTGGTCGCTTTGGCGCAAAGAAAGCAGTAGTGCCTGCTCCCAAGCCGGTAAAAGAGAAGAAGCCCAGAGTGGCGAAAGCGAAGGTTGAGGGAGCTGCTCCTTCGAAACCAAAAGCTGCTGTGAAGAAGGCAGCCGTTAAGAAAGTTGCCAAGACTAAGCCAGAGGAGTAACAAATAGCCGTTAATCTTTAATCGTTAACCGTTAACCTTTAGAAGTTAACGGATAACATTCTCATGAAACAGAAACTTGTAGCTCTTACGGGTGCCGGGATCAGTGCTGAGAGTGGCATTGCCACGTTCAGAGATGCCGGTGGATTGTGGGAAGGTTATCCTGTGGAAGACGTTGCAACGCCGGAAGGATGGAGAAAGAACCAGGCGCTTGTTCTGGATTTTTATAATCAACGAAGAAAGAAAGCGCTTGAAGTGAAGCCCAATCGCGGGCATGAGATCCTTGCGGAGTTAGAGAAAGATTTTGATGTGACCATCATCACACAAAACGTTGATAATCTGCATGAACGGGCAGGATCAACCAACGTTATTCACCTTCACGGAAGTCTTTTTGAATCGCGCAGCACACTTGATGAAGCATTGATCTATCAGATTCCCGGATGGGAATTAAAGATCGGTGATACGTGTGAGAAAGGTTCACAATTAAGACCAAACATTGTGTGGTTTGGTGAGATGGTTCCGATGATAGAAGTTGCAGCGGGAATCGCATCGGAGGCAGATATATTTCTAGTGGTCGGTACGTCGATGGCGGTGTACCCGGCGGCCGGCTTGATCGATTATGTTCCAGCGGAAGTTCCGAAGTACATTGTAGATCCGAAGACGCCGGAGGTAAGGAGCTATCCAAATCTATATTTTATTCGGGAGAAGGCGAGTGTGGGGATGGAGAAGTTCAGAGTTCTAAATTCTAAGTTCTAGGTTCTGAGTTCTGGCTGCGAAGTTACGAGTTCAATGTACAATGTTGATTGTCCAGTGTCGCGACTGGCCAATATTGTTCAGATTTCAAAAATCTTTTTCATCAGCACCCATTTCTCTCCCGGCTTTGCATTTGGCACCGCTTGCTGATAGTTCCACATCAACTTTTCCCATTCCTGGACTTTCGGATTGACAGCGTCGGCATGTGATTTTTTCATCAGTGAGAAATCGTCCTTTGCATCGATGATCATAAAGAGGCGATTTCCAATACGATAGATCTGCATGTGTTTGATGCCGGCATTTTTTATGCTGTCCACAATCTCTGGCCAGACTTTCTTGTGATAGGCTTCGTACTCTTCGATGAGTTTGGGTTCGTCTTTGAGGTCGAGGGCGAAGCAGTAGCGGATCATAGGGGAGAGGTTGAGAAGTTGAGACGTTGAGAATCTTGCACTACGTTATCCTAAACTTCATTTTTAATTCTTTCATTCCTTCAATTTTTCATTCTAAATCGATCTGTCAAGATGAACATAGCCCCCGTCGGGGCTGATCCATTGACCGGTAACATGACTGCAACGATCTGATAAGAGGAACACCACCATGTTCGCAATCTCTTCCGGTTTCGTCATGCGGTTTCCCAATGGGATATTGCTTTCGATCTGTAATTTTTTTGTCATGGGATCTGGAAATGAATCGAGCCATGACTCATACAACGGTGTCCATACTTCGGCGGGAAGCACGGCGTTAACACGAATAGAATAGGGAAGAAGTTCAACCGCCCATTCACGAGTGAGGCCCAGTATGCCTCCTTTCGCCGCAGCATACCCTGACGTATTGCCTTGACCAGTAAGCGCAACCTTTGATCCAACATTTACAATACTGCCTTTTGTTTGCTTGAGAAAGGGTAATGCGTAATGAGCAAGACCATAATAATGTGAAATATTGGAAGCCGGCAGCGCATTTGTAAAAGCACTGGAAGGAAACGAACCTTTGGAGCAGAAAATTTCAGGATTTAT
>JBBRFP010000193.1:0-4905 GCA_038241465.1 Cytophagales bacterium
CAAAAGCTATAATAGTCGTATTCAGGAATACAACAATAAAATAGCCCAGGGTTACGACAATACTATTATCTATGCTGATCTGCTGGCATCGTATATGCTGCGTCACAATTTTTTTATTGATTTTAAGGGAACCGTGAGAAACAGCACTAGCCCGAACGCATACTTCAATAATAATTCGACCATCACCTCCCTTGCTTTGCGATGGAATATTGCTGCCCGCTCGTACGACTTTTAATTAGTTACTTTATCAATGAAGGTTTTTTTTCAGATTTTATCATATTCTAATCATGTCGGGCGCAGGCTCGCGTTATATTTTCCCTTTTCACTCCTTGGAGTATTATTCAGTGCATTCAATGTGCTGATGGTGATACCGATGTTGCAGGTGCTCTTTAATAAAGATAAAACGGTGCCGACGCCTCCTGCATTGCCTGAGTTCGCGTTAACAAAGGATGCTGCGATAGGAATATTCAAGCATTACTTCCTCGGAATTTTTCGAGACCACGGTCAGATGGGGGCGTTGTTCTTTGTGTGTGGATTGCTGGTTGCTTCGATCTTTCTGGCAAATTTTTTTCGTTACCTCGAGCGTGTAATGGCGACGAAGATTCGTGTTGATCTTGTTAAAAACATGCGCATGGACATTTTCAAGAATGTTATCAATCTTCACATCGGCTACTTTAATAGCGCGCGAAAGGGGGATTTAATTTCAAGGTTCACAAACGACGTACTTGAAGTGGAGAATGCTGTGATGAATAGTTTAAAGTCTGTATTCAAAGAGCCTATCACGATCATCGTCTACTTCAGTTTGCTTTTTGCCATTTCTGTTAAGCTTACCTTTTTTACACTTCTCATCCTTCCTTTGACTGGCGGTGTGCTGGCACAAATCATTCGCCTTCTGAAACGCCAGTCTGTAAAAGGACAAGAATCTCTTGGACGTATTGTTAATATACTCGATGAGACTTTCTCAGGTATGCGTGTTATAAAGGCCTTTAATGCAAGAAATTATATTATTGATAAAATGGATGAAGAAAGTGTCTATTATAGAGATATATCAAAATCGATTGCGTACAAGAATGAACTTGCTTCACCTGTTTCGGAAGTGTTGGGTGTCATGATTATGGCTGGCGTAATTTATTTTGGAGGCAATATGGTGGTAAGTGATGAACTCACGCCGGAGGCTTTCTTTGGATTTTTGACATTCTTCGCACTGATCATTCAACCCGCAAAAGAATTTTCAAACGGTATTACATCCATGCAAAGAGGTGCTGCTGCCGCTAAACGTATTTTTACGGTGATAGAAATTCGGCCTGCGATAGAGAACAAACCTAATGCGATTGTCCTCAATGAATTTAAAAGCAATATTGAATTTAAGAATGTCAGCTTTTCTTACGACACCGCACTGGTATTAAAAGATATTAACCTGAAAATTGAAAAGGGGAAAACGATAGCCCTTATCGGGCAATCCGGCGGAGGCAAATCAACCCTCGCGGATCTCGTGCCAAGATTTTATGATCCTACCCAAGGCGATGTAATGATCGATGGTTTGTCTCTTCGGGATTATGAAATAGACTCCTTGCGAAAACAAATGGGAGTTGTGACGCAGGAATCAATCTTGTTTAATGACACGATCTTCAATAACATCGCATTTGGTATGCCTGGCATCAACGATGAGGCAGTAATGAGCGCTGCGAAAATTGCTAATGCTCATGATTTTATTTTGCAAACGGAGAACGGATACCAAACGTTGATTGGTGAACGCGGCTCCAAGCTTTCCGGTGGACAACGACAACGACTCAGCATTGCGCGCGCAGTTCTTAGGAATCCACCGATCCTGATTCTGGATGAAGCCACGTCGGCGCTTGATTCTGAATCTGAAAAGCTTGTTCAGGGAGCGCTATTTAATTTGATGAAAAACTGAACTTCGCTCGTGATTGCCCACCGGTTGAGCACTATCCAGCATGCTGACGAAATAATAGTCATACATGAAGGCCAAATCGCCGAACGTGGAAACCACGAACAGCTCCTCCAGCAGAGGGGTGTCTACTGGAAATTGAGTACAATTCAAAAAAACTAACATCTGTAACCCGTTTAAGCATTCTTATTCTTATTATCATTTTCATTTAAAGGAATTAGATTAAGTTTAAGACAATTTTACAAGAATGAATCGAAAACGACTATATCTCTATCTGGCTTTGGCGGTGTATCAAATCTGTGCATTCATTTTCACAATCATGGTGGATGGACACATGGATCTGTTAGGATTATTGAAATTCATCAAGTGGTTCAAATACATTGCCTTTCTCGGTATTGTGTTATTTATCATTGATTTTATCTGGTACCTGGTCGACCGAAGGGCCGCCGGCGAGCGTGAGGAAGAACTTGAACATGAGAATACCGTCCTGAAAGCAAAAGTGTACGATTTTCAGGAAAGCGCTAAAGTTGCAGAGGTGAAAAAACCATGAGCTATCAGTCCCTTATCATTGAAGAACTTAATCAGGCCGCGCGGGTGCTGACTGCCTTTACAAGTGATGCACCGTCAATGAAGAGAATTGAAGAGGCGGCAGTTATGATTGCTGCTTCTATCAAACTGGGAGGTAAGGTGATTTCGTGCGGTAACGGAGGTTCTCACTGTGACGCGATGCATTTTGCAGAAGAGCTGACGGGCAAATACCGCGATCCACGCAAGGCAATTCCTGCCATCTGTATTTCTGATGCCAGTCATATTACGTGTGTAGGCAATGACTACGGGTATGAATTTATCTTTTCACGATACATCGAAGCGCTTGGAAAAAAAGAGGATGTATTGTTGGGTCTTAGCACCAGCGGAAATTCTGCAAACATTCTACAGGCAATGAAAGTTGCAAAAGAGAAAGGGATGAAGACTATTGCGCTTACGGGAAATAGCGGAGGAAAACTCGGGCCATTGGTTGATATTGAAATCCGTGTTCCACACATGGGTTACGCAGATCGTATACAGGAGATACACATCAAAGTAATTCATATTATGATGATGTTGATTGAGAAGCAGTTGGTGTAATGCCCTTCGGATATTGAATGCATTCACCACTGAGGCCGCGGAGCTACACGTTGAAATCCACATAGAGAATTCTCAGAATCGCCAAACATTCGGAAGGCATGAGAACAATAATGCTTCACCAACATTATAGATCTCCCCAATCTGCTAAATCAACGCGAACTTTTTTAATAACTATTCACCTCTTTTGCTGCTCTATTCCCTGACTCAATTGCCCCGTTTATCCAACCATGATAAGCAGATGCGTGCTCTCCTGCAAAATGAATTCGCCCCTCGGCTTTGATCAGATACGGAACGGCTTGCGTCATATTATTGCGTCCACCCATAACATTGGCATAACCGGCCCATGGATCTTCACCCCAAACCTTTGTATAAGCGCCTTCTTTATATTTTTCCAATCCAGGAAAGACCGTGTTAATATGCTTTGCTGAAAATGAATAACGTTCGGCGTCAGACATTTTGAGGAATAATTCCGAATCGGTATGCTTGATGTAAGCAGCGATCATACCTCTTTTTGAAGTTGACTCATAATGGGGATCCCATATTTCGGACGGCTCATCGGTGGCAGCGAAGCCATTATAACCTTCCTTTTTCCAATAGCGATCACTCACCTGAACCACTGTTCGAGACAAATTCCATGCACCCATTTCCTTAATGGCTTTTTGCTTTTGTGGTGATAGCGTTTTTATCCACTCCATTTTTCTTAAAACCGGCAAGGCAAATGTGCATATCACCCTGTCGGCTTTCAAAGTTGTTTGTTCGCCATCTTTCAACACCGTTACCGTCACGCCACTTTCGTCCTGCCTCACATCCACCACTTTCATTCCGTATTGGATAATGTCCCCAAGCTGATTGGCCATTGCGCGCGGAAGAAGATCATTGCCTCCTGCGATTTTATTTCGAACTGCACCAAAAGAAAGAGCCTCTTCACGGATGAGTTCAAGAATGGACATGTTCAATCCGCTTTTTTCTTCCCAGCCAAGCATGAGCAGATCAGCAATGCCAGCGCTGAATTTTTGACTAATGAGATACTCTTTAAACGATAGCTTGTCGAGGGGGGCAATTGCCGTGGGTGGCCAGTTCAGGTCAGCGGGATTTCCAGCGTTCGCCATTAATGAAGCCAATGGTTTGGTGGAAATGCCTTCCCATCCCATTGCTACTTCCTCTGCAGTCAGTGAAACCGGGTAGTCTTTAAGGGGAGCTTGCTGTTTACTGGTGTATCGGATCTTCTTGCCACCGACGACATGAAGAAAATCATTTTCTGTTGGCTGGAATGGTATCAACTGAAGTCCATACTGTTTGATGTACTTCATTGTCCATTCGTGATTTGAGGGAATCCGTGCGGCGCCCACATCGGCGTACATGCCATCGGCAAACATATTCCGGGCGGTAAACACTCGGCCTCCGGCCCGCATCTGTCCTTCCAGAATCTGCACCTGATGTCCAAGTTTTTGCAATTCCATCGCGGCCGATAACCCTGACATACCCGCACCCAAAACGACTACTTTTTGCGAAGATCCACTTCTCAAATGCCATGGATCCGAAATGGATAGTGCATTGAGTGGCTGTACGGCCAATGCGGCGGTGATAAGAGAACTGAGTCTTAAAAAATCCCTTCGGGAGATTGAGTTTTTCATAGCCATTGGGGTAGGATACCAAATTACAAATCTCCTGGGCAATAGCCCACCCTTGCGTGAAAATTAAAAGACGTTTTAAGTTTGAGTGCTATTTTTCTAAAGGGTTGGTTTTCGCAATAGGTGAGCGAGCGCCATCTTTAGTTAGACGGGATTTGCAATCCCGTCTGAAGCAAAGGCATAATTTATTTGGAAGTGGCCTTCGTATTGATCGGGATTGCAAATCCTGATCAACGTGTT
>JBBRFP010000194.1:0-4877 GCA_038241465.1 Cytophagales bacterium
TATTATAGCTTTTGTTAATATCTCCACCCCAGTTGACGAACGAAGCGCCAGCTGCAATTGCCGCCACTGCTTCATCACGGCCGGTCTTTACGTACGAAGCCTTCAGGGTGAAATTTAGTTTCGGAATTGGCTGATAACGAACGATACCTGCTACTTCATAAAAATTAGCACCGAGCGGATGCGCGATCGGCTGCAGATAATTGGTATAGCTGGTAAATAGATTCGCGTGTGAATAGGTAAAAGGTCTCACCACATTTCCTTCCAGTTGAAGATCGAGATTACGGATGCCAGCTACATCAATGTATTTAAGTCCACCCTGAATCGCGAACTTATTTGCCCACCATCCATTTCCGTCGGTGACATTTTTCAAAACAAATTCATCCAAGACAAACTGACCATAGAAGGAAAGGCGCTTGGCCGCAATCCATTTAAAATCTAATCCAAGGATCACATTGTCAGAGCTTCCGTTTTGCTGTTCAATGGCACGATAGAAGATAACAGGATTCAGATAGCTCAACTCAAAAGAGCTGTTGTTAAGCGAATCCTGGGGTGAAAAAACAACAGATTCAAATACACCGATATTCAATTTCTTTCCAATGTTCAAACTGAGCTGATGGAAAGCAACATACTTCTCGGGATACTTCTGACCACCCGATGCGCCCGTTGATGATGCATTGAAGCCCGCGGTCATCCTATTCAGTTGAAATAAGTAGTTGAACTTCCACACCTTCGCGTTGGCGCGAAGAAATTGCGTAGGAGGTGCAAAATCAGAATAAATCAATGATCGGTAGCCATTACCAATGTTGGTACGGTCGTGGCCGAATTGCATCCAGATATGTTTAGTGATATTAAAATCGATGTAAGCACGTGCTTCAAAGAAATCGATTCCTCCATTCTTAAAATCCTTCCAGAACCCGACATGGGGAATAGTATAATATCCGTAGGCCGAACCATAATCCATTGCATATTGCGGGAGGCGTGCCTGGTTATCACTGAGATAGGTGTAAAATCCTATTTTCTTATCGATCATTCCCCGGATCTCAACACCGCGTGTGTTCACGAACAGTGAATTATTCATGCGGGAATCTTTACCCATACCAACATACAGCACGGGACTAATGTGCAGGTCAAGCTCTGGAATATCTACAAAAAGCAAATCAGATTTCTTTTCATAGAAATTTTTAAGGAACGGCTTTCTACTATCACTCGATTCGGCACGCGACCATTCCCAGCTATCATTGTGGAGATAGTCAACATTGAACTTATCCGATGCAGACTCGAATAGGTTGTCCTGAAGTTGGAGCGAATCGATCATTGCTACGATCGCCGAACGCTTATATGGCTTCACCGATGTGAACAGCTCTTTCACAATCTTACCTGACTTTATTTCATACCTGTCAATCTTGTGGTAATACTCTTCATCCAGCGGCGCGTTGGTACTTTGCGCATGGAGTGCCGGACTGATCAAAAGGAGGCTCAAAAAAGTGATGCTGCTGACGACCGAAAGGTTTATCAAGGCTGAGAAAAAAGCTCGGACGGGTTTTGAAGCGATTTTTAAGGTCATGTCAGCCTTTTGGGCTTAATTAGGCTTCAAAAATACAACTCAAAACGATCTTTTTAACAATCTCAGATTGGCCTTTGCAAAACCCCTGCAGGCTATTTATCTTTGCAGTCCTTAAAAAGGCAAAAAGTACTATTACAATGAAAAAAGGCATACACCCTGATTATAAAGACGTCGTTTTCTGGGATACATCCAGCGATTTTAAGTTTTTGACGCGTTCAACCTTGAAAACCAAGGAAACCACCACGTGGACCGATGGTAAGGAATATCCTGTAATCAAAGTCGAAGTTAGTTCAGCTTCTCACCCGTTCTTCACTGGTAAGAAAATGTTTCTGGATTCTGCTGGTCGCGTGGAGAAATTCCAAAAGAAATACAAGAAGGCATAGTCAAACGCATTCTGTTGAATATTGAAGAGGGTCTTAATAGGACCCTTTTTTATTAACCCGCGCTCATGCTGGTCTCGTTTGCGTCATCCATTCGTACCTAACGGAATTTTGTGCCTTTTGCCCATTCCTTCGCGTCTTTGCGAGAACCCTTCAAAACCCTAATTTAGCACCTATGAATATTGTCGCATTTGATGATCCTATAATCCGTGGGGATCTGTTGCCATTTACCTACACACGACCTGTTGCGACGTTACGAGTAGGCATTCTTACCATTGCAGAAAAATGGGAGAAGGTATTAGGGCATCCTCTATCCTTCCTGACACAGGATTACCTGACTGAAAAATTTCCATTGGTAAGCGGCACTGAAAATCTTTTGATCAATGGTGCTGTTTGTCCGGATGGAAATTTGCTGAAGGCAATCCTGACCTTAAAAAAAGGTGAAGCACTCGTGAAAGGCAAAGTGATGATTGCCTTTTTCGGAAGCATTGACATGTCAACAATCGATTCGGCGAAAGAATATGAAAGTGAGATCACAATAATAGACCAAGTCTGGAAGATATTTCAGCACAACGGTGCTCAAATCCGGTCTGATTTTCAATTAGTCACACAGGGAAGAAGATCAGCTCAGCTGAACGATCCGTATACCCGCATCTATTCACCCGAAAATATTTTCATTGAAGAAGGTACTTTGATACAGGCAGCCGTGCTAAATGCTTCCGCCGGACCCATCTACATTGGAAAGAATGTAGAAATACAAGAGGGCTCACTAATACGAGGTCCTTTTTCTATCGGTGAAGGATCTACGATTAGTATGGGGGCAAAAATGCGAAGTGATACAACTGTCGGACCGCATTGTAAAGTCGGGGGTGAAATTGCCAATGCTGTCATCTTCGGTTACAGCAGTAAAGTACACGATGGATTTCTCGGCAGCTCTGTACTTGGCGAATGGTGTAATCTTGGCGCGGACACCAATACCTCCAACCTGAAGAACAACTATGATAGCGTTAAGCTTTGGAATTATCCAACAGGGGGTTTCGTAAAAACAGGTTTGATGTTCTGTGGACTGATGATGGGCGACCACAGCAAGTGCGGTATCAATACGATGTTCAATACCGGCACAGTGACAGGCATTTGCTCTAATATTTTCGGTGACGGTTATCCAAGGAATTTTATCCCATCGTTTGCTTGGGGGGGAGCGGCGGGGTTTATGACATTTCAGTTAAACAAGGTCTATGAAACGGCAGAGAAGGCGATGGAGCGCAGAGGAAAGAAATTAACGGACGTTGATAAGAATATTTTGAAGAACGTTTTCGAACAATCCGTGAACGAACGGGTGTGGGATAAGAAGTGATGAAATTCTCAGACATCCCTGGTTTATCAGAAATAAAACAACAACTTATTCGCTCGGCGAAAGATGGCCACATCGCACATGCCCAGTTGTTTATGGGGCGTGAAGGTGCTTTGAATCTTCCCCTTGCGATTGCGTACGCTACATACCTTCATTGTGCAGAGCGCGGTAAGACGGATTCGTGCGGTGTTTGTCCAGCCTGCACCAAGAATTTAAAATACATTCATCCCGATACACATTTTGTTTTCCCTGTCAGCAATGTGAAAGCTGACAAAGATGAGGATCGTTTTAAGGCCGACACGATGAAGAACTGGCGCAGCTTTCTACTGGAGCAGCCCTTTGGTAATCTCAGCGACTGGACAACGTATTATGGTGGGGAAGACAAGCAGGCAATCATTTCAAAGGACGAAAGTCGTGAGATCGTCAAGACACTTTCGTTAAAACCATTTGAAAGTCCGATCAAAGTAATGATCATATGGCAACCGGAAGCGATGCATTCATCGGCGGCCAATGGAATTCTTAAAATACTAGAAGAACCGCCTCCCAATACATTCTTCCTGCTTGTTTCGAATAACTCAGAGAGATTGTTAACCACTATTCTGTCAAGAACTCAACATGTGCTAGTACCTCTCCTTTCTGATGAGGACCTTGACGAATTCTTGACCAAGCAACCTGGACTCGAGGAAAAAAAAAGGCACAAGATCGTTGGCGATGCAGAAGGCAACGTGCGACTCGCACTCGGGTTGATTGAGACTGAGGAAGAGAACAATCTTGACAGGATGGCGGGATGGATGCGCGCGTGCTTTAAACGCGATTATGCAGCATTGCTCTTGCTGATGGACGAATACCACGAAGCCGACCGCCTTCAGCAGCAATCACTATTGCACTACACACTAACAATGATGCGGGAATCGTTACTTACACTTTCAGGAGCGGATTCCATTCTCCGCAGTCGCGACGCCGAACAGAAGTTTATTACCGACTTCAGTAAAGTAATGACCGTCAATAAAATCGAAAAGACTAATCAGCTCATTACGCAAGCAAGCTATCATCTTGAACGGAATGGAAGCGCAAAGATGATCTTTTTAGATTTGTCGTTGCAATTGGGGAAGGTGATGAATTCCTGATGTGGGAATGCCTAAAGCATCCTTGCAAGACGATAAACACATTAAGACAACGTCTTTTGACCTTGCTAAAAAACAAAAAAAAGCTAACCACATAACACATAGAAAACTTAGAATACTAAATCGCTTGCGCGACACCTGTGTGAACTCCATGTCGTTAAAAAATAAAGGTAGCAGATAAAACTCTTTTCATTTACGCGATACTATCCTATTTTTGCGCTTTAAATATCTCTATGAATAAGTTCATCACCGTTATCTTAACATTTATACTTATCTCGAGCTGTGCGCAGTCAAAGACCGACATGGTGGTCACTATCAAGACAAGCTATGGCGAAATGGTAGCGGTATTGTATGACGAGACGCCTAAGCACAAGGAGAATTTTTTAAAGCTTGCCGAATCAGGTTTTTACAATGGCCTTTCTTTTCATCGCGTCATTCAGGGGTTCATGCTTCAAACC
>JBBRFP010000195.1:0-4871 GCA_038241465.1 Cytophagales bacterium
GCACGTGGGACAATGAATGCTGATTCAGACTGGGATCTACTCATCCTTTTGAATAATGACAAAATAACCACTGATATTGAGCGAAACATAACTTATCCTTTGTATGATCTTGAATTTGAGATCGGTGAAATCATTAGCCCAATGGTATATTCTGAAAGGGATTGGAACTTAAGGCAAAGCATTACATCATTTTACTCAAATGTTATGCGGGAAGGGAAATTGTTATGAAAAATTTCAGTCCGGATGATTATGTGAATTATAGATTACAAAGGGCTAAAGCGACAATTTCTGAGACTAAAATTTTAATTGAAAACAAACTTTGGAATACAGCTATAAACAGAATGTATTACGCTTGTTTTTATGCGGTGGGTGCATTGCTAATAAAAAATGGAGTTGAGACTTCAAGCCATTCAGGTAGTCGACAAAAATTCGGACAATTATTCATTCACACCGGATTGATTAGTAATGAGCGGGGCAAACACTATTCAGAGTTATTTGAGAAAAGACAAAAAGGTGACTACAATGATTTTTTTACTTTGACGAGGAGACGGTAGTGAAGTTGTTTCAACCGTCAATCGATTTTGTTGAAGAGATTGAGCGATTAATAGGGAGTTCGTCCTCTCATGGCGTAGTTTAAATCACGACTAAAAAAGGTGACCCGTTTCCAGGTCACCTTTTCATAAAATGATAGTTCTACTCGCTAAGCCAGATCAAACCGATCCAGATTCATCACCTTACTCCACGCCGCTACAAAATCATGCACGAACTTCTCCTGCGAATCCGACGATCCATAAACTTCTGCAAGAGCGCGTAGCTCTGAATTTGAACCAAAAATAAGATCGACACGGGTTCCGGTCCACTTAACCTCACCGGTCTTGCGATCGCGACCTTCAAATGCATTCTGTGAATCAGAAGTTGACTTCCAGGTAGTTGCAAAATCAAGCAAGTTCACGAAGTAGTCATTTGTAAGTGCATCGGCACGTTTCGTGAAGACACCGTGCTTTGAACCGTTGAAGTTCGTATTGAGGACACGCATACCACCTACAAGAACGGTAAGCTCAGGGGCCGTCAGTGTTAGTAATTGTGCCTTGTCAATCAACATTTCTTCTGATGAGGCGGTATGTTTTTCTTTCTGATAATTGCGAAATCCATCGGCAGCCGGCTCGAGCACAGCGAATGATACTACATCGGTTTGCTCTTGCGTAGCATCACCACGTCCGGGTGTGAACGGGACCTTTACATCATGACCAGCATTCTTTGCAGCAATTTCAATGGCTGCACTTCCAGCCAGCACAATGAGATCTGCCATGGAAACAGTTTTACCAGTGCTGTTGAAATCTTTCTGCATAGTCTCAAGCGTTTTTAAAACTTTCGCAAGTTGCGCCGGATTGTTGACTTCCCAGTTCTTCTGAGGTGCAAGACGAATGCGTGCACCGTTTGCGCCACCGCGTTTATCAGAGCCACGGAAGGTTGATGCCGATGCCCACGCTGTCGATACGAGTTCAGCAACAGACAATCCTGAAGCACGAATCTTGCTCTTCAGTGAAGCAATGTCGCTATCGTCAATTAACTTATGAGTCACGGCAGGGATAGGATCTTGCCAGATCAACACTTCTTTATTAACCTCCGGACCGAGATAACGTGCGATTGGCCCCATATCACGGTGCGTAAGCTTGTACCATGCGCGGGCAAATGCGTCAGCGAATTGATCAGGATTCTCGAAAAAGCGTCTTGAAATTTTTTCGTATGCCGGATCTACTCTCAAGGCAATGTCAGTCGTTAGCATAAACGGTGCATGACGCTTGGAAGAATCATGGGCGTCGGGAACAGTACCTGCGCCACCGTTATTCTTTGGCTTCCACTGATGTGCACCGGCAGGGCTCTTTGTTAGTTCCCATTCAAATCCAAAGAGATTCTCGAAGTAGTTGTTGCTCCACTTTGTTGGCGTTGTAGTCCACGCTCCTTCAAGACCGCTGGTGATGGTATTGACTCCATGACCAGTGTTGAATGTATTTTTCCAACCGAGCCCCTGCTCTTCAATGCTCGCACCTGCTGGTTCTTTACCAACGTATTTGCCTGGATCGGCTGCACCATGTGTTTTACCAAACGAGTGGCCACCTGCAATCAATGCAACTGTTTCTTCGTCATTCATCGCCATGCGACCAAATGTCTCGCGAATATCTTTCGCTGACGCGAGAGGATCAGGCTTTCCGTTAGGACCTTCAGGATTTACATAGATTAACCCCATCTGCACGGCACCGAGAGGATTCTCCAAGTCGCGTTCGCCGGTGTAGCGCTTGTCGCCGCCCAGCCATTCACCTTCAGATCCCCAGTAAATATCTTCTGCTGGTTCCCAAACATCTTCACGACCACCGGCAAAGCCGAAGGTTTTGAAGCCCATCGACTCCATTGCACAATTACCAGCGAGCACCATTAAGTCTGCCCATGAAACTTTCTTGCCATACTTCTGCTTGATTGGCCAAAGCAGTAAACGTGCTTTGTCAAGATTTGCATTGTCGGGCCAACTGTTAAGAGGAGCGAAGCGTTGTGTGCCAAATCCAGCACCTCCGCGGCCATCGGAAATTCGGTACGTACCGGCCGAGTGCCACGCCATACGGATAAGGAAAGGACCATAGTGACCGTAATCGTCCGGCCACCAATCTTGTGATGTCGTCATCATGTCGAAGATGTCTTTCTTCAACGCTTTCAAATCGACCGACTTGAATTCTTTCGCATAGTTAAATGACTTATCCATTGGATTGGATAACGAAGAATATTGACGAAGAATATTGATTTTCAACTGATTAGGCCACCAGTCATGGTTGCGCGGGCCGCCGCCTGCGGTTTGCTTCAGTGCTCCACCGGAGAACGGGCACTTGGCCTCACCGGTATTAACGTCTGCCAATATTGAGTTTGAAGGTGCTATTTTTTCCATCTTTAAGGATTAGTACAAAGTTTATTTAGATAAGTTTTGAAACAATATTTACGAAAATGGGAAGACTTTTCATTAATTACTATCAACATTACGACAGAGCTAATAATAAATCAAATCGATTGTATTGATGTTAATATAGGTAGTATCTATAACGTTAGAACATGACTTCTCAAATCACATTAGCCACGGCAAGTTCACTATGGGGTGATCTAGTGATCGCTAAAAATCTGGTTTACGAAAAATGTGGTATTCAACTAACGGCGCTTACGTTAGACAATGAAAGCCAGAAATATGGAGCTTGTTCATTTAAACTGAACGGGATGGTAATTATTCACAGAGCGTCCAAAATTACTCCAACAAAAGCAGGGCAGTTTGTTACTATTTGGAGACGAAACGCAAATCGTGAAACCGCACCATTTGATAATGCAGATAAGTTTGATTTCGTTGTAATAACCGCAAGAAGCGGAGATAGACTTGGACAATTTATATTTCCGAAATCAGTGTTGCTTGATAATAAAGTAATATCAGGAACAGGCAGTGGTGGAAAGCGAGGAATCAGAGTTTATCCACCTTGGGATAAAACATCAAGTAGTCAAGCTGAAAAGACTCAGAATTGGCAAGTAGATTATTTTTTGACAATCAGTAACTCAACATCTTTTGCCCGAGCAAAAAGACTATTACAGATGTACTAATTGCAAATAGTAAAAAGATGATAAAACCGATATAAATTCTTCTGTCAAGTGATCAAAATCGTTGCGCAATTGGTGGTACTTTCCTTTGCTTGCCCAACAGAAAGCGACCAAAGAAAAACGCCCGACGAACGCTGTGCGCCTCACCGCTCAAGGCCACTGCTCTGGCCACCTTACAGGCCCAGGTTGCTCCGCACTGTTCGTAGATACCCAGGCGCCGCGTGAGCTTACTTGTTATCGCTTTAAATCAGAACATGACAAAGTAGGATTAATACCGTTTCAATTGAATGATCTCCTTCGCTATTGGTAGATCATTCCAATGTTGATGAATGGCAAGCGCCGCACCCATTGATGTTGACTGCGCGACGGTCGCTCCATAAACTTCGAGTGTCGGAAATGACAAGGCTAATAGATTCATGAAGACTGGATTCTTACTGAATCCCCCATCGACGAAAATCCGTTTCACGTCAGGACTCAGTACAATAGTGGTAGAAGCCCGCTGCATCCCCATGATATCGATCATCAATTGGTGATAGGCTTTTTCAAACGACTCAAATGTTGAAAGAACCCTTGTTTCGAAAACAGAATGCTGCAAGCCATTCATAAAGGCCTGTGCTGGTTCTTTTACGGAAGGCGTTAATTCTTTTACAAAACGTGGATCAAAATCCACCGTCTCATAATATTTCTTTGGTTTTCTAAAATGTGTTGAGATTCTTTTTGTCTGAATCTCGTGCTCATTTCCTGCAAAGAGCCTTGAAGCCTTGACCGGGTTCCCGGTGAAGCTCAGATAACAGAGACAGTCCTTTCGTAATTCGTCATCCGTTAGGGGTGAATCATTAAACGGATTCAGGCTGATGCACCACGTGCCGGTTGAGATCAGAATAAACGGATCGTTAAATGCTGCAATGTAGGGAATCAGTGCAGCGGAGCTATCATGTAATCCACCGCCCACTGCGACTTTTATTTTACCCTCGTCCGGCATTACGCTGAACACTTCATTGCTTTTCAGGATTTCGGGAAACTTCTCATTCAATCCTTCCTTAATAACCCAATGGTGATAGTTATTCTTTTGAAAATCCCATAGACCGGTATGACAACCGATACTGGTGATATCTGTACAGACACAGGATGAAATAACAAAGCTGATATATTGGGGAAGATGCAGCGAATATTTTATAGACTTGAAAAGCTGAGGGCGCTCGTGCTTAATGCGATAGAGTTGCAGTCCGGAATTTAAGTTACCCAGT
>JBBRFP010000196.1:0-4862 GCA_038241465.1 Cytophagales bacterium
GGGTAGCAGCTCGCAAGTAAAGTCGTGATTGGGATGAACCGTCATTGCGAGGCGCACAAGATGACTTAGAATGCGAAGACGACAGTCGCCGCAGCAATCTCCTGGAGCTGGGCGAATTGTTCTTAAAAGGATTGTGCCAGAAGCATGAGATTGCTTCGGCGCAGCCGGACGGGATTATGCTCCTTTTCATAGTCGTTGCGGCTACTTCTCGCAATGATCCCGCAAAAGCGGGACAGGCTAAGCCCGTAACGTCGTTCCCGGTTTGCCGTTGTGCCTTCGATTGAGGTTTTCGGATAGGCGTGGTGCCTTCGAAGTACGATCCCGGTTTATCCTGTTGCCTCCCCTGCCCGATGCAGCCGGGGATGACGCTCGCTGGTACAAACCTGTTGGGGTGCACCGTCATTGCGAGGCGCAACCAGCTTGAAAAAAGGTAAAGGCGGCATTCGCCGAAGCCCTGCCTGCTGTTTACCTGCGCGAAGCAGGCAGGCAGGCAGGAATCTCCTGAATTAAAGGGAATCTTTCTTAGAACGATTGTGCCAGCTGCACTATTGTTCCAGTTAACGGAAGTCTTCCGACAAGTCCTTCCATTCCGGGTTGAATCCGTTTATCAAATCAATCTTCTTTTGTCGCGAACCTGCTTTGATTTGTTTCTCCATGGCAATACCATCTACCACAAGATCAAATACCTCGTAATAAACAAGTTCCGTAACATTGTACCTGTGCGTAAATGACTTTTTATAAAAGCCTGTTTTGTGCTGTTCCATGCGATGAGGCAGGTTGGTGGTAATACCTGTGTAAAAAACCGTGTGGTTTTTATTGGTCAAAATATACATGTAACTTCTACGAGTCATTACTTATTTGGGTTTACCTGATCAAATATAGAACTTTTTTAAATGGTATAAAATGAAAAATGCGGCAGAAACCGCATAAATGAGTGAATAGCTTGGGATTAGCTCTATTTTGGCAAATCACTAAATACCTTTTCCATTATAGTGCTGTCGGGAAAAGCAACTACCCATGCTGTAATAAAAATAAGTAACAGATCAGTTATAAAACCCTGATGCTTGAAATACCATTCTTCGGCGTTTGCCTTCCGTGGCATGATCTCCTGCTTAACACATTCTTCCCATGACAATTTGCTGGCGCCAATTACACTCTCTTCATCACGGAAGATAATTGAACCTACACCGGTAAGCCCGGGTTTCATTTTTACAATCATGCTTTTTGCTTCCTCAGTGTAGTAATTAAATACTTTTGGCGTTAGCGGACGAGGACCTACAAACGACATATCACCTCTCAAAATATTAATAAGTTGTGGTAGTTCATTAATTTTGGTGGCTCTCAGAAAATGGCCTACTGGCAATACCCGCGGATCCTTATGCACTGTAACATCCCCGCTGCCAAGATTTGGACTGTTAACAAGCATAGTCGAAAATTTAATTAGATTGAATTGCTTGCCATCTTTTCCTATTCTTGCATGCGAATAGAATATATAGTGTTCGCCGGTTAGCTTTAAGACAATAGCCAACGGAATAAGTAGCGGCGATAGTATAATTAGAGCAATAAGGCTCAATGCAAAGTCAAATACTTTTTTCATAGACTACATTTTTTGATCCAGGTTCTTCCCCGTTTCTATATGATGAAATGTCGGAAGATACTCATGCATCACCGATACGATTGCTTCTTTCGTCAAATCT
Organism: Cytophagales bacterium; assembly: GCA_038241465.1. Lineage (GTDB taxonomy): Bacteria > Bacteroidota > Bacteroidia > Cytophagales > Cyclobacteriaceae > ELB16-189. Next base: position 1,698 of record JBBRFP010000196.1, read on the forward strand.
GGTCTTTGCAAAACTGTCTTTAGAGATTCAATTAGTGCCTTTATCTCAGCAATTTCTTTGCGCGGTGCATTCTTTATTATACCCAGCGAATCAAACGTTTCCTGATCAAGGATTTCCGTTTCGGTAAAGAATTCCTCAAAGGTTTTTTCACCCGAGGTGTCAGAAGTAAAGAAATAAACCGGATAATGGGTTGATTTCGCGTTCAGCTTTGTAGCTTCCAGTTTTGCTTCTTCTTCGCTTGCGCAGATAAGTGTTTCGTAACCCATTGTTTTCAGGAAATCGATGGTAATATCCTTAAAATTAACCATCTGCGTTTCTTCCAGTTTTGGGAAAAAGATTTCGCCGGTATTGCCAAGGATGCATGCCAGTAAACATATCTGACCAGATTCCTGTGGCGATACAAAGAAACGGCGTATGTCACTTGGGCATGAGAGGGGTTGACTTTTCATAAGGCGTTCAAGGTACCCCGCAAGCAAACTGCCATTAGAAAAAGCAACATTGGCAAAACGTGCCGTTGTTATCGGGAACTGCCTCGAATAGGACATAATCACCTCTTCCATAATCTTTTTGCTGGCTCCCATTATATTGACAGGGTTTGCTGCCTTATCGGTCGATACACAAAAGAAATGTTTCGGCGGATTTTTCGCCAACTTGCTTAACAGGCTTTCCGCTTTTACCACATTGTTTTCGAGCAGCGCTGTTACGGAATAATGATCTTTCTCGCTGCGCACATGTTTATGGGCTGCGAAATTAGCTACAATATCAAATGGACCTGCATCGGCAAGGATTTTATCAAAGACTGGATCGGCAAAACTGATGGGATATGTTTTGTAAACCTCGGGAACCACCATGCCGTGTTTACTGCGGATTTCGCGTGTGAGTTCGGTAAGGTAGTTTTCACTGAGATCGACCACATATATACTGCCAGGATTGAAACGCAGCAGTTCCCTGATAAATGATGATCCTATGGTTCCGCCACCACCGATTACCAACACTGATTTACCGGATATTTCTACAGTAAGTTTTGCGAAATTAGCGGCAAGGTCTTTTTTGAAAAAGCTTTCTTTCCGGTAGGTGATGTGATCGGAGATGAATTGGTCGATATTGAGCATGGGATTAAAGTTAAAGATTATGAGTCATTGCGAGGCGCAACCAGACTGAAAAAGTGAAAAAACCGGCATTCGCCGAAGCAATCTCCTGAATAAAGGGAATCTTTCTTAGAACGATTGTGCCAATGGCATGAGATTGCTTCGGCGCAGCCGATCATAGTTGTGCTCTTTGATTTTTTTTGTCATCCCGGCTGCTTCTCGCAATGACGTGCCTTCGATTGTGGTTTTCGGTTTTACTTGTTGCCTTCGATAACGCTCCCTAGTAAAAGCTCCCTTCCCTGCCCGATGCAGGCGGGGAAGCGGCTCGCTGGTAAAATTGTGAATGGGACGGCCGTCATTGCGAGACGGTACAAGTTGACTTAATGGCGAGAGCGGCAATCGCCGAAGCAATCTCCTGAAGCCAGGGAATCTATATTAGAACGGCTTCCCCCTCAGACCCCAAACCCCCTCAACGTCCTCCTCATCCCTTCCTCCGCGCTTACCGGCATATTTTCAATCCCCAATGCATTTTTAAGCCTGGCATTCGAAACCACATACGACTCAGTGAGTTTCTTCAATCGCTCGCTGTTTAAAGGCAAGTGGAGTTTATCTCCAACATTGGCTGCAAACCTGATCAAAGCGGAATTGAAATTCCAAATCCTGGCTTTTTTGTTTTGCGACGCAGCAATAAGTCTTATTAATTCGTTTGTCGAAAGTGGTTCATCATCGGCAACCTGGTATGTGCCTGGCTCAACGTCCTTTTCAACAAGTTGCTTAATTATAAACTGCAGGTTTTCAATGGATGTAAAAGACCGACTATTCTCAAAAGCACCCAACGGCCAGGGTATCCCTTTAGCTACCAGTTTAAAAAGCAAGTTCAGGTTGCCCTTATTACCAGGCCCGTGAATCATACAAGGCCGAAGGACAAATACCTTTTTACCTGTTGGTAGATTTTTGCTAAGGATATATTGTTCTGCTTCCAATTTTGATTTTCCATAAGCTGTCTGTGGATTACATTCAGCATCTTCGGTTAAAACTTCATCCCCAACCGCATCGGCAACCGCTTTTACCGAACTGAAAAATAGAAACTTCTTTGCATCGGAACTCAAAAAGTAATCAAATATCTTCCGGGTTAATCCAACATTGATATCAAAGTAAGCCTGCTCTTCCGAAGTGTTTTTTGTATCATGCGCTTTGCCTGCCAGGTGAATAATGCTATCCACTGCACTCCAGTCTATTTTACCCAATTCCTGCCACGAATAAAACTCATCATAAACATGAACAACCGGCTCAGCTATATCAACAGCAATTAAACGGTGTTTAACTAGTGTTTTAAGCGATTGTGAGAGATTAGTACCCACAAAACCAAAAGCGCCGGTAACAAGTATATTCATTTGAGGTAAGTTATGTCTGAGTATTTGTTAATCCTTAAAGTTTGTCTCCATTTGCTTTTGAAACTGAGCTAATATTATTTTTTCTTCATATAGGGTTTCAGCCAATAAACGTGCTTTTTGTCCCTTTAACTGGAAATCGTTTTTGTCTTCCGGTTTAAGGTTTCTGAAGAAATCAACGAGATCCTTCTTTTTATTTACATCAATTGACCAGCCGATTCCATATTCTTTAACCATTAACGAAATCTCTGAATCCGGATCACCAATAAATAAAATCGGTTTTCCGGCTGTAAGTAAATTATAGGTCTTGGATGGAACACCCAGGCCATACATCCCGCTCGAAAGAGAAACTACTGCAATATCACATTCTGACAAAATAGTATTCTCTTCGTCCCTGGAATAGCCTCCGGAAAGGGTAACATTCTTAATGTTATTCGATTGAATCTGATTTTGAAGTGCAACTGTTAAAGCTCCTGTTCATCTTATCTTTAAATGTAAATCTGAATTATTTGACGCTGCAAAGGAATCCAGTAATACATCCAGCGCCGGGGTACGGCCAATATTACCCGCATACTGCAAGGTAATTGCTTTTTGATTTTTTCTTTCTGATGCTGTGTCTTTATTTACAAAGTTTGAAACTGTGTTTGCCATTTTGATTGCCCAAATTTAATTTTACAATCCCATCG
>JBBRFP010000197.1:0-4851 GCA_038241465.1 Cytophagales bacterium
TTCTTCGAAAGACCTGAAATATTTAAAGCTCAAATCCCGTAGATGTACATTATTCTCACACATATTTTTAAGCAGGATCCACTAACAATTAAAAAGCCAGGTAGACTTTAAATATATTTTATATGAATGATGTCCTTAGCAAGAATATTTACTTTGTAAAAGAGCACGTTAAGGTGTTCAAGGCGGCAAACAGTTTTGACATTCTCGATCCTGAGACAAAGCAAATCGTGATGGAATGCCGGGAAGAAGGCCTTGGCTTGTTCACAAAGATGCTGCGCTTCACCGATTTCAAGAGAATGACGCCATTCAACATGGTGATAAAATCAAGCCTCGGAGAGAAACTGATTACAGTGCGCCGCGGCGTATCGATCTTTTTGTCAGACGTCGATGTGCTGGATGAAAATGATATTCCAATCGGCAGATTCAAGCAAAAATTATTTTCTATCGGCGGAAAATTCGAAGTTCTTGACGCCAATGACCGAAGTCTTTGTATGTTGAAAGGCAAGTGGACGAGTTGGGATTTTAAATTTGTTTCCAATGACGGAAGAGAATTCGCAACGGTTACGAAAAAATGGAGCGGCCTTGGTAAGGAATTATTCACAACCGCCGATAACTATATTCTTCAGATCAGCTCTGAAGTTCCAGCGGATAATCCATTGCGAAAACTAATTCTGTCGGCGGTGATGTGCATTGATCTTGTGTTGAAAGAATAGTAGAATAGAAGAATCTGGAATCGACATTCCTACTTCGGTCAATTTTTTTTTCTTTATTCTGACGCAGGCCTCCAATTTTCTCCTATCCACAATTTCTTCTATTATCCTCTTCTTTTTTTTAACCTCAGATTCCCCTACTTTTGTACCAGTAAGGGGTGCCAATAACAACGGGCTGAGATTATACCCATAGAACCTGATGCCGGTAATGCGGTCGAAGGGAGGCAAGGTTAAACGTACGCGTGTGCATTCCCCGATGCGCAGCAGGTTTAAACCAAATTTTTAAAATGTTAAAGTCTTTTTTCGGAGCAGTAATGCTCGTGCTGGCGCTGAATGCCCAGGCACAATTTTCTATTGCCGGATATGTACGTGATTCTAAAGAGAACAAGAAACTGGCCAGTGCTACGCTTCAGGTTGACGGCAATAGTTTCTCAACCGTAACGGATGAGTTGGGTTGGTTTCGACTTGAAAAAATCTCGGCGGGGGAACACACTCTTGTAATAAGATTTCTCGGTTATGAGGAAAAATCACAAGTTGTAAATGTTCAGGGCAATATGAAGCTGGATATTGTGCTGGAAGAAGTTGCCACGCTTACCGACGAGGTCGTGGTGTTGGCCACACGCGCGAACGATGATACTCCCACAACCTACACCAATGTCAACGCGCAGGCCATCCAGAAGCAGAATTTTGGTCAGGATCTTCCGTTGCTTCTCAATTGGACTCCATCCGTTGTGACAACGTCCGATGCGGGAGCGGGTATCGGTTATACGGGTATCCGCATTCGCGGAAGCGATGCGACAAGGGTAAACGTGACAATCAACGGCATTCCTTACAATGACAGTGAGTCACAGCAAACCTATTGGGTTGATATTCCGGATGTAGCATCTTCCACACAAAGCATTCAGATACAACGTGGTGTTGGAACTTCTTCCAATGGTGCGGGCGCATTTGGTGCAAGTGTCAATGTACAGACGAATTCACTACGTATCGACCCGTACGCAGAGGTGCTAACAGCGTTCGGTTCCTTTAATACGCAACGCTATACACTTCGTACGGGCACAGGTTTAATAGATAATCATTGGGCCTTTGATGCCAAAATCTCCAAAATTTCATCCGATGGATATGTTGAGCGCGCTGCCTCTGATCTCGGTTCATATTATTTGAGCGGAGGATACAACGGAAAGAACACGATCATTAAAGCCATTGCATTTGGTGGAACCGAGAAAACATATCAGTCGTGGTACGGTGTCGGTAAAGAAGATCTTACAACGAACCGCCGCATGAACTACGCAGGTGCAATTTATGCTACTGACGGCACAATCTCCCGTTACTATGATAATCAGGTGGATGACTACAAGCAGGACAATTATCAATTACATGTTTCGCAGCAATTGGGAAACTACTGGAATGCTAACCTTGCTTTTCATTACACCTACGGTCGTGGATTCTATGAAGAGTATCATCAGGGAGAATCCTTTTCGAATATCGGTCTACCTGATATTAACCTAAAGGATACCACACTTACTTCCAGTGATGTAGTGGTACGAAAATGGCTGGACAATCGTTTCTATGGCGGAACGTATTCCTTTAATTATACAAAAGATAAAAGTAGCGTAGTGATTGGAGGGGCCTACAATCAATATGGTCGCGCAAAACATTATGGTGAGATTATATGGTCGCAATACGCCGATCAGATACCATTGCGCTACCAATACTACCAGGGTAATTCACAGAAGAATGATTTTAATATGTATGCGAAATGGAATTATAATCTGACAAAAGCGATTAACACTTTCATAGATGTCCAGTACCGTCAAATTGACTATCAAACCGCCGGTATCCGCGATGATCAAAGTCCGTATAATGTAAATGAGACTTTTAAGTTCTTCAATCCAAAGCTTGGACTGAGCTACACATTATCGGAGAAAGATGTCCTGTATGCATCGTATGCAGTCGCCAACCGTGAGCCCAACCGCGCCGATTATCTCGATGGTGAAGTGAAGCCGAAACCAGAACATTTGGAAAATTTGGAAGTGGGCTGGAGGAGGAACATTACCAAAGCGGCTTTAGAAATAAATTATTACCTGATGAATTATACCGATCAGTTGGTACTGACGGGTACCCTTGATAACACAGGAACCCCCATACGTGCCAATGTTGGTAAGAGCTATAGGACCGGCATCGAGGCTTCCGGCGTCATCAGGTTTTCGGATCGGTGGTTGTGGAATCTCAATGCCACGTGGAGCATGAATAAGAATAGGGATTATGTCGTAGTCGACGAAAGTAATGTTACAACTATTAAAACCACCTCCATTATTCTATCACCTGAACTCATCGGAGGAAGTCAATTAGCCTGGAATCCCTTTAAAAACTTTCAGGCGACCTTGTTGTCGAAGTATGTAGGCAAACAATATCTCGACAATTCGGAAAATGATAAGACTATTCTTTCAAGCTATTTCGTTAATGATCTTAGATTAAATTATCAGCTTAATCCGAAAGGAATGAAAGAGATCGGGTTTAGTTTTTTAACGAATAATATGTTTGACGTTATGTACTCCTCCAATGGCGCAGCGTATGGAAGCACCCCTTATTTCTATCCTCAGGCTGGAAGAAATTATATGGTGATGATGACGTTAAAATTTTAAGTATGAGGATTCGTGCTGCCAAAGCTTGCTGATCGCATCATGGGTGGCACGAATTCCTAACCAAGCATCTTGAACTCGTTATTTCCTCCCAACGACATAACGATCTTTACCATCAAGATCTTTGACTACCTCAATGCCAGTGAGCCCAAAACGTGTGAAGACCTCTGCCGTCTCTTTTCCAAACCTCTCACTGATTTCAGTAATGAGATAGCCACCCGGTTTTAAAGATTCGTTAGCCTGTTTGGCCAGTGCTTTATAGAACAGCAAAGGATCGGGATTGGGGACAAATAATGCCAGCGCTGGCTCATGGTCGGTAACATTCTTTTGCATTAATGACCGCTCACTTTCCGAAACGTAAGGTGGATTGCTTACGATCATATCCAGTACACCAAAATCCAGTGGGTCATTTAGAATATCATGTATTTTAAAATTAACAATTGCCTTAAGCTTCTGTGCATTTTGGCTTGCTACTTCCAGCGCACTATTACTTATGTCCGTTGCAATCATTGTAGAAGATGGAAATTCCAGAGCAAGTGAAATAGCAATGCAGCCACTGCCTGTTCCAACATCAATAATGGAATAGCCTTCTCCGGGTTTAGAAATTCGATCACTGACTAATTTTATAATAAGTTCTGTTTCGGGTCTTGGAATGAGTACCGCCGGACTCACAAAGAATTTCCTACCGTAAAACCAAGCTTCCTCAAGAATATATTGGAGCGGTTCATTTTTATTTAGTCGGCGGATAATATCATTGAGGGAAGATGGTCGATCCTCAACCTCCTTTCCTTTCAAAACATCAATTCTAGAGAGATTGTATTGATGCCCTAACGTCAAATAGACGATAGCCTCTTTTTCAGACGTGTCTGCTTCTATGGTGAGTTCTTGCACCATTTGTTGAAAAAGTACTTTTGAATTGATTGTCATTTGAAGGGCACAAATATCTAATAACCTCGGGAATCTTAATCCGACATTTGATATTCGGCCTTAAATATTTGACGTTTGTTATTGTATTGAAGTTGTCGCCTTAAACAGTTTAATTTGTTCGGATTACCCTTTTTATTTCTTCTCCGGTGAACATTGACGAACAATACATGCAACGCGCCCTGGACCTCGCCCTCTTGGGCAGGGGAAGGGTAAGTCCTAATCCATTGGTAGGTTGTGTGATTGTTTGCCGTGGAAAAATTGTTGGCGAAGGATGGCATCAGGCGTACGGCGGTCCTCACGCTGAGGTTAATGCCGTTGAATCCATGGTCAATAGAAATCTGTTGTCAGAATCAACAGTTTACGTCAACCTTGAACCATGCTCTCATTACGGTAAGACTCCTCCCTGCGCAGATATGCTTGTGCGTCATAAAGTCAAGCGAGTCGTCATTGCGAATGAAGATTCCAATCCTCTCGTATCAGGAATGGGAATTAAGAAACTTCGGGACGCAGGGGTTGAAGTTGTGACGGGTATTCTTCAAAAAGACGGCAGAATACTTAACAGGCGTTTTTTC
>JBBRFP010000198.1:0-4830 GCA_038241465.1 Cytophagales bacterium
GGTAACGTCAGCGTTGCCAAGAGTAATGTTGTTGCGAATAGTATCGGAGAATAAAAACACATCTTGTAAAACAACACCTATGTTTTTACGAAGAGAGTTCAGGTCATATTCTTTGATATCGACGCCATCAATTTTAATAGATCCGCGATTGATGTCGTAGAATCGGTTTAATAGATTTATTATAGATGATTTCCCCGCACCAGTAGCCCCTACCATGGCGATCGTCTCACCTGGCTTTATGTCAATACAAATATCTTTTAGTACGTAGTCAGAATCATTGTACGCAAACCAAACATGATCAAACTCAACCTCGCCCTTCATTTGTTCGGGTTGATGGGTTCCATTGGCCATCAAATCTTCATTGCTGTCGAGCAGATTGATAATGCGCGACGTGCTCACGATTCCCATTTGAAGTGTATTGTACCGGTCTGCGATCATCCGTATGGGACGGAAGAACATTTGAATGTACATGATGAACGCCGTAAGGGTTCCTATCGTAATACCCGTTTGCTCTACGTTCAAAACACTTTTGGCTCCATACCACATCACTAGGCCAATCCCCATTGCTGCAATGATTTCCGCTACGGGGAAATAAACCGAGTAATACAGGACTGATTTTAAATTCTCGTCACGATGATCTTTATTAATCTCTTTGAATTTTTCGAATTCACGCTGTTCACTTCCAAAGATTTGTACAATGTTCATTCCCGTGAGATGCTCCTGAACAAATGAGTTAAGATTTGAAACCGCATTTCTAACTCCATTAAAAGCAACTTTTATTTTCTCTTTGAAAACATAGGTTGCGAGGAACATGAATGGAATACAAGAAAGACTAACAAGAGATAATCTCCAGTCAGTCCAAAACATAAAGATCAAAATAAAAATTATCTGTAGAAGATCACCCATCATCGCGGCAAGACCTTCACTAAAAACATCTGCCAGGGTTTCAACATCAGAAATGGTGCGTGTAACCAACCTGCCAATGGGAGTCTTATCAAAAAAACGAAGTCGCAACCCAACAATATGCTCGTAAAGTTTGATGCGAATATCCCGGATTACATACTGGCCGATTCTGCCGGAAACATACGTGTGCACGTATTGAATAATCGACTGGATAACAAGCAGCACAACGATTATGAGTGTGAAGTATACCATCATTTGGTAGTTCCCTTTCGCAACGTAATCATCAAGAATCAACTGCGTCAGATAGATCCGATACGGTGAAAGAAAGCCTAAAAAGAATGTGAGGACAATTACAAGATAAAATCTGCTTTTGTATGGTTTAATGAACTCGAAGATCCTTTTCAGGACGGTGAAGTCGATAATATTTCCACTGCTTACTTTTTCTTTCTCCATACTTTTCCCAAAAAGGGAAATTATTTTATAAAAATCGTCTTTGGATACTTCACACTCATTAAAAATAACCCCTCCGACGGGGCATTCATTCCGGCTTTTTTCCTGTCCTTACTTTTTAAAATGCTCTTAAAGTCGTCGAGGGAAATCTTACCGGTACCTGTATCCAGTAATGTTCCTACAATGGCCCTCACCATACCCCGCAAAAAGCGATTTGCCGTGATGGTGAAAACCAATAAGTCCCCCTTTTGATTCCATTCAGCTTCTTTAATATCACAAATAAAATGATTCACATCGGTTTTCACTTTGCTAAAGCACTCAAAATCGTGTTTTCCGGTAAGTAACGCAGCGGCGCGCTGCAAGGTTGGTAAATCGATTTCCTTGAAGTAATAGAATGCGAGCCCGTCTCTTAATGGATCCTTTACCCGAGTGATGTGATATTCATACGTTCGTTCAAAGGCATCGTATCGTGCACTTGCTTCAGGTTTCACTTTTCGGATGGAACGGATAGCAATGTCTTTTGGCAGGAATGAATTCAGCCGGATAATTAAGGTATCGATATCAAATTCTTTTTCAATGTCAGTATGAAAGAACTGCTGCTTGCAATGCACGCCTGTATCCGTTCGTCCACTGCCAACAATAGAAGTCTTATCACGAACTAATTGACTGAGTGCTTCCTCTACCCTTTGCTGCACGCCAACAGCGTTAATCTGGGATTGCCAACCGTGGTAATTTTTGCCGTTGTAGGAGATTTCGAAGAGATATCTCATCTGGCCGAGAGAATTGAAGAATATGAGAGAAGAGGAATTGAAGAATAGTAGAATGGAATCATTTTATTGTAAGTGATTGCTCTTCAATAAGCGTTTAAGATTCGGCAATATTCTGTTCTCTCTTGAATTAGTTGAAGTGCCCATAATTTAATAGATCAGCACAATTCGTAGATTACCGCCGCTCCTTGTCCCACCCCGATACACATCGTCGCCAATCCATACTTTACTCTGCGTTTAGCCATCTCATGAATAAGCGTCGCACTGATGCGTACGCCGCTACACCCAAGCGGATGGCCAATAGCAATCGCTCCACCATTGACATTAACGATCTCCTGATTTAATCCCAGATCTCGAATGCAAGCCAGTGATTGTGATGCGAACGCTTCATTCAATTCCACTAATCCTAGATCAGAAACTTTTAGTCCTGCTCGTTGTAATGCTTTTTGAGTTGCCGGTACCGGGCCGACTCCCATGTAGGCTGGGTCAACCCCCGCTACTGCCATGGAGACAATTCTCGCCAATGGTTTTAAGCCAGACCGTTTAATAGTTTTTTCTCCAGCAATCAGGCAAGCAGCAGATCCATCGTTGATACCGGATGAGTTTCCAGCCGTGACAGTTCCGCCTTCACGGAAAGGGGTTTTAAGGGCGGCCAGTTTTTCCAGCGAAGTCTCACGCGGATATTCATCGTTCTCAAGCACCACCAATTCTTTTCCTTTTTTATGGGCGATTGAAACACGCTCTTCCTTGAATTTATTGGAAGCTTCGGCTTTAAAATATTTTTGTTGGGATGACAATCCAAATTCATCTTGTTCTTCGCGACTGATCTTGTATTTTTCAGCAATGTTCTCGGCCGTTTCCCCCATGGTGTAGGGATAATACAGTTTTGAAAGCCTTGGATTAGTAAATCTCCAACCGAGCGTTGTATCAAAAATCTCTGACTTGCGCGAAAATGGTTCTTCGGATTTTGACATAACAAACGGCGCGCGACTCATGCTTTCTACGCCGCCAGCAATAAAAACATCGCCAGTTCCTGTCATTACTCCTCTCGCGGAATCCATAATTGCCTGCAAGCCAGACGCGCAAAGGCGATTCACAGTGACGCCAGGCACTGACGTAGGCAAGCCGGCCAGCAATGAAGCCATGCGGGCTACGTTACGATTGTCTTCTCCTGACTGATTAGCGGCACCAAAAATCACATCCTCAATTTGATTGACGTCTATTGAAGGATTTCGTTTTATCAATTCAACAATAACGTGAGCCGCGAGGTCGTCAGGGCGAATAGAAGACAGTGAGCCTCCATACTTTCCGATTGGAGTGCGCAGAATATCGACTATATAAGCAGTTTCCATAGATGTGTGATGGGACGGTTACGAACCAAAGCAAAAATTCATATTTTTGGCCTTTCTGTAAAACGGACTCAAGTTACCTCAACCTCCTTATGTGGCAAAGAAAGCAAACAATATTCCTGGGATTAACCATCGTATGCTTAATACTGTCCATTTTTTTTCCAGTTTGGATAGCAGAAGATGGCCAAGTGTCTAAAATGCTATTTCCCTTGCACTACACGATTAAAACAGGAGAAGTCAGAGACACGGTTTATTTCCCGTATGCACTTTGTGCTATCTTTTTAGTAGCCGCAGCAACCCTTACCGCAATGGAGATTGGAAAATTTGAAAATCGTTTGCTTCAGCTCAAAATGGCCGCATTGAATTCCTTGCTGATGATGGGTGCCATTGGCGCGTCCGTATATTTTGCATTAGATCTAATAAAAGTAAATCAGATTCCTGGTAGTTATGGACTGGGATTGTATCTTCCTGCGATTGCCATGATCGGCAACCTGATTGCTAACCGGTTCATCCGCAAAGACGAAAAACTTGTACGCGACTCCGATCGCATCAGATAATTTAATTTATTCTAACCCATTTTCAAAAACACAATGGCACAAACTAAACTTGGTGAAAACACAGTCAATACTTCCGGAACTCTTCCTGCGGCGGGAACAAACGCCCCCGAATTTAACCTTACTGGCGTGGATCTTAAGGAAGTAAGTCTCAATAAATTTGCCGGTAAGAATATTGTGCTTAATATTTTTCCAAGCATTGATACGAATGTTTGTGCGGCATCGGTAAGAGAGTTCAATAAGTTAGCAACCTCCATGAAGGATACCGTTGTATTGAGTATTTCCAAAGATCTGCCATTTGCTATGAAGCGATTTTGCGGCGCTGAAGGAATTGATAAGGTCGTATTACTCTCTGATTTTAAGAACAAAAATTTCTCAAACGCTTACGGCGTAGAGATGGTTGATGGCGCTATGAATGGATTGTTTGCAAGAGCCGTGGTGGTCATTGGGTCGGATGGGAAAGTGAAGCATACAGAGCTTGTGCCCAGCATTGGAGAAGAGCCGGATTATGCGGCGGCGCTGAGTGTGCTGTAAGGTAAATGTTGCATGGACTTCAACATACGTCTGCACATCAGTAGGTCAACATTTCAGCACACTATGACGTAGCAATCTTATTCACAGCCTCAATCAATCTATCCAAATCCTTGGTCGTCGTATACACATGGGCAACGACGCCGATGCACAGTGCGAAGGCTCAAAAATCCTGCAAGACCAGTTCGGCAACACCGTGGCGCAGGCCTATTCGGTGGAACGCTACGCCAAAGCGCCTACCGTGCAGCGGCCCACCTCGAACCCGCGTGACGGCGC
>JBBRFP010000199.1:0-4829 GCA_038241465.1 Cytophagales bacterium
ACAAATGGTAATGCACCAAGTTTGTATATGAACTGTGGTAACTTCGTAAACATTGAAGTTCCAGCATTGGGAGCATCCTATAATCCAAGCTTTACAGCTCAGGGAGCAACTTTACAGAAGGGTGAAAAAGCAGGTAAAGTGACAATCATTCCTACTGAACGAAAAGTCAAAGTAACAGTGTCTAACGGTGGTGCTGTAATTGGCACTGAACCTTTTGATGTGAAGCCTATTCCAAAACCACGTTATGTTGCGCGTGACAATCAAGGGAAAGAAATTGACCTGAAGAACGGTGTTCGTGGAGGTGCTACGACAGGATTAAAAATTAACGCTGACGCTGATGAGAATTTCAAGGCAGAAGTTCCAAAAGATGCGGTCTATCGTATCAGAACGATGGAAGTAATCCTTGCAAGAGGAACTGCCCGTGTTGCTACAATAACTGCAACATCGGAGCTTCTGGATTTGAGTGCCTGGAGATCACAATTCCGTCCCGGTGACAGAATCACGATCGATATTAAATCAGTAATCCGTAGAACGTATACCGGGCAGGAAGAAAAAGTTGATATAGTCGGTGGGTTGATTAATATCCCTGTTCAATAAAAAAGAAGATTATGATGACAAGAAGGATCTTAGCAGGGTTGGCTTTATTAACAGTTTGCAGTTTTGCTTCAGCTCAACAGGAGGAAGCTCAGATTAATCCAAACTCTTTACTCAATATTCCGAAATACGAGCAATTGTATAAGGTGCGTGTATGGAGAACAGTTGACCTTCATGAGAAACAAAATAAAGGTTTCTTCGCAAAGGGAAATGAGATCACTAAGATCATTATGGATGCTGTTAGGTCAGGCGAGATTGCTGACATCTACACCTCAGATTCGTTAACTGGAAAAAAGTCGAAGCAGAAATTCAATGATGATTTGATTTCTCAGCAGGGCCAGACGTTTGTAGCATGGGAACCAGCCAAGTCTTTTTACATTGATGATCAGATAACATACAACGGAAAGAACTATCAGGCCCTTTCCGACAATACCGGCAAGAATCCTGAAACCTCTGCGTCAGATTGGCAGCCGACCCAGGCGGGACGTGCCATTACCTATCTTCCCTCGGAGATTTATAAAATGTCTCTGCAAGAGGATGTTATTTTTGACAAACGAAGGTCAAGACTTTACTATGATATGCTTGCAATGGAATTCTCTGCCTTTGATGAACCCACTGGTACATTTAAGTCAATCGGATGGTTCAAATACAAGGATCTTGAGAAGGTTTTTAGAAATCATGTGAAGGATGCAGTCTGGTTCAATAGGTATAATACAGCGGAGAATAAAAACTATGCTGATGCATTCTTATTGAGACTGTTTCACGGAACTATTCTCAAAGTCGAAAATCCTGACAATGAAAGCATTTTTGAAACACTAGGTGCAAACGGCCGTCCTTACAAAGAGGCTGTTTGGGCAACTGAATGGGAAGAAATGAAGATGATGGAGAAGGAGCACAATCTTTGGGAATATTAATATTTGATGTTGGTAAAAACGACCACATCGACGAAGAGAAGGAGAGCTAACTAGCTCTCCTTTTTTTGTTGCCATGTTTTTACAATTCCTGCCTTTGACTTGCCAATTACACTTTCAAGCTCTTCATAGGAAGCTTCTTTAATCTTTTTAAATGATTTGAAGTGTGAGAGAAGTGCATCTGTTGTCTTTTTACCGATGCCATCAATGCCTTCGAGTTCTGAGAAGATCGTATTGTTACTTCGCTTTTGCCTGTGAAAATTGATGGCAAATCGATGGGCCTCGTCACGAATATACTGGATAAGCAGTAAGCTTTGTGATTTCTTACTAATGTGCAACGGTAATGGGTCTTCAGGATAATAAATCTCTTCAAGTCGTTTCGCAATGCCGATTATGGGGATCTCCCCATACATATTCAACTCGTTAAGGGCTTCCACCGCACTGCTCAACTGCCCTTTACCACCATCCACGATAATCAGGTTTGGCAATTCTGAAAGCTCTTCTTTCAATCGTAGATAGCGACGACCTACAATTTCCTTCATTGAGGCAAAGTCGTCAGGCCCTTCAACTGTTTTTATATTAAAATGCCGGTAGCCGCTCTTGTCAGGTTTGCCGTCGACAAATCTTACCATCGATGCTACCGGATTGGTTCCTCCCAGATTGGAATTATCAAAACACTCAATAATTCTGGGAAGCTTCTTTAATTGGAGATCTTTTTGAAGGCCCATGAGCACTTCGATGTTCTTGATCTTTACTTCTTCTTTGGCTATTTCCTTTTTTGCTTTGAGATACAATACATTTTTGAGCGACAGATCGATTAGCTTTTTCTTGTCACCGATCTGTGGAACTGTATTTTCAATGAGCTCATCCGTTACCTGAAGTGGAATATTGCTGAAGATCTCAGGGTTTGTGCTATTGGTCTCCAGACGGAGTTGCTGGGCAACGATGGTGATAATTTCCTCGTCAGGCTCATCCATTTTTTTCTTAACCTCGACATTTTTTGAGAAGACGATGGCTCCTTCTTTTATCTGCAAATAGTTTACGAATGCTTCGTTGACTGAGCTGGTGATGGTGATCACATCAATATCCGTGAGCTTGCGATTTACCACAAGTGACTTAGACTGGAACTTTTCCAGCAGGTCAATCCTGTGTTTATAAAGCTCCGCCCGTTCAAATTCCATTGCCTGTGACGCCGCTGCCATTTTTTCATAGAAGTAGTTCTCAACAATGGTCATATTTCCCTTTAGGATACTCCTTGCCAGACCTATTTCTTGAAGATAGGATGCTTCATCTTGTAAATTCTCGCACGGACCTTTGCAGTTGCCAAGATGATATTCAAGGCAGACTTTAAATTTTTTCTTCTCAACATTTTGTTCAGACAACAACAGACTACAAGTTCGAATTGAATAGAGCTTTCGAACCAGTTCAAGAACGCTCTTCATTGAAACCACACTGCTGTAGGGACCAAAGTATTCGCCATTCCTTGGAATATACTTCCTTGTATAAATGATCCTAGGGAACCGCTCTTTTAAGATACAGAGGTAAGGGAATGTCTTATCATCTTTTAGTAAGATGTTATACTTGGGTTGATTCTGCTTGATGAAATTATTTTCAAGAAGCAAAGCATCAAACTCTGTGTTAGCGAGTGTAAATTCTATTCTGCGGATCTCAGAAACGAGCCGCTCGGTTTTGCGATTGTATTGTGATTGTTTGTTGAAATAGCTGCTGACACGCTTTCTCAGACTTTTGGCCTTGCCGACGTAGATGAGAATGTCCTCTCGATCATAAAAACGATATATACCCGGAGAATCTGGCAGCGATGCTACTCGTTCTTTAAGGACATCGGTCATGGTCAATTAAAGGGATTCAGATCTGCTTTTCTTATGATTTCTGTTGAGTCATCCGCAACGCCGCAATTAAAGATTTCGGCATTATCCGGAACCTTAAATTTTCCCTTCACAATGCCTGTTGATGGATCTTTATAAGTTTTGACCATATACTTGTCCCAGATTGGCCGAGCAGATTTGCTGCCCTGTCCAAGAGGCCACGATGGAAAGTGAATGCTTCTCTCATCGCCACCTACCCAAACTCCCGTGACAAGATTATGTGTAAGCCCCATGTACCAACCATCAGACGCATTGTTAGTGGTTCCCGTTTTACCACCAACCTCGTTTCCTTCTTTAATTTCCCTACTAAGGCCACCAGACGTACCCCCCGATTCTTCAACACCACCTTTTAGCATGTAGATCATTTTATAGGCGGTTTTATCATTCATTCCTTGTCTTGTTTTAGGAACAAAATTCTCGATCACGTTTCCATTTTTATCTTCAATTCTGGTAAGATAGAAAGGTTCGGTATAAATGCCGTTGTTAGCGAAAGTGCTGTAAGCACCTACCAGTTCAAATAAAGACACATCGCTTACCCCAAGACAAAGGGAGGGCACTGCATCCAACTCACTTTGAATACCAGCTTCATGAGCGAATCGTACAACGTTTTCCTCACCGACTGCCTTCATTACCTGAGCGGTTATTGAGTTAATTGATCGGGCCATCGCCTGGCGAAGGGTCATCTTTTCCCCCGTTCCTTTGTTCCCCTCCGCGTTCGGTGGATACCATACGCCACCAGGCACTTCAAAGCTTGGGGAAATGTCTTCGCGAACGTCGCACGGGGAAAAATTATTGTCCATTGCCAAGCCATAAACGAATGGCTTAAAGGTGGATCCGGGTTGACGTTTCCCCTGCTGAACATGATCGTACTTGAAATATTTGTAATTGAATCCTCCGACCCATGCTTTGATATGCCCCGTTGTAGGATCCATCGACATCATTCCTGTCTGTAAAAACTTTTTGTAGTAGGCGAGGGAATCCATCGAACTGAAAAGTGTATCCCTTTCACCTCCCCACGAAAAGACTGACATGTGTCTTTTGAGATTAAGCATGATCTGTACAGAATCTGACTTTTCACCATACTTCGCCACGAGATTTTTGTAGGCATCTGATTGTTTGATGCGTGACTTTAGAAAACCTTGAATTTCATTTCTATTGTCGTCTACCCATGGATTTTTGCCGTTCCATTGTTTTGTAAATTCCTTTTGAAGGCCCTTCATGTGTTCTGCAACTGCCTGTTCTGCATATTTCTGGAGCCGGCTGTCAATTGTGGTATAAATCTTTAAGCCTGAGTTCCAGAGATCAATTCCGCGCTCTTCACAGAGCCTCATGAGCTTGTTTGTAATAACCGTACGAAAGTAGGTAGCGAGCCCCTGGTTTTGATTTTGAAGTTGAAAATGCAAACCCAGATTAGTAGACCGGATCGAATCGTATTGTC
>JBBRFP010000200.1:0-4818 GCA_038241465.1 Cytophagales bacterium
CTAAGCTCTTTACTGATTTTTTCGATCTCTTCTTTGGTTTTTGCTACATCATCTACTTTGAGATTAATATCTCCGTTTCTGATCAGTTTCCTCTCAATAATTTCTACTGAGGACGAAGCGCCAGACTCATCTTTGCTTTCAAGATTGGCAGTCTCCATTAGTTTGCCGGATGGGGCAACGGTCGATTCTGCGCTATTCTTGGCTTCTCTACCGCACGATAACAAGATCAGGCAAAGTGTAACGGCGCTTATTATTTTCATAACTATTGATTTTAAAGGAAGATGCGACAAAAGTATATTTTCCACAAATTGAATAGATAATTCTGGCCTTTGGAGGCATTTTGTTGACTTCAGATGTTGGACTGAGGCCCAACCGCTGCCTTGACGTTGTTATACTATTCTCAAGAAGAAAAACATTCGGCGGGTGACGAGGAAAAGCCAGTGGGAGCCAAGGATGGGTGGTGATTGTCAACTATTTTCTGGCAATCACCAACCTATATTTTCGGTGCCAGCCACAGAAATCCGGCTGCAATGAGAAATAGCAGGAAAAATATAAGCGGAGGGATCTCCCTCGTCTCACTACTAATATGCTCAACAGATTTCATTTCCTGATGGGATTCCGCCAGCCTGGTTGCCCTCCTATTGTTCACAACTCGAAGCGCATTCCAATCATTTTTTCCCGAAACAAAGTAATTCAATCGCGATGAATCTTCTTTTATCGAAAGTCGATGCCACCCGGGATGTGGAGCCCATGTTTTTGCATGCCACAGGTCATCAATGATTACGTCTTCTTCGATTGGCAACCGGGTCGACCCAGCAAGCAAGGTGGGTGATCCATTTGCGGATATAACTTCCACTCCGAGAGACTGATCCTGATAGAATGGAAATGGGTTTTTGATTCTTACTTTGAAGTCATTACTCTTTATCCGGGCAGTTTTCTCGATAAGATCCGACCAGATGAATGAATAGTCATCCGTATTGCCTTGAAGCCGCACTCTGTATGTTTCTCTGGCGATTGTAAACCCTATCCTTCCTGCTCCTTTAAAGCCATAGCCTGAAATGATTCTGTTATTATGCGTCATGGTTGGAACTATGGATCGTGAAGAAGAGATGTCGATAGGCTGTATCGGCAAGGTGTATTGCGCCTGACTTCTCAAACGAACGTGTAGGGTGTCAATCTTAATGGGTTTGAATGTAAGCGCTAAGAACCTACTAATTGTTTTTTCCTTTTCCGGAAGATCAAGAATAATCATTCCGAGACCATTGTGAATTCCATCAATCAGGGTCGTCGTTTCTCCTGACAACAACTCTGTCAGCACCGAACTGTCAATAAAGAGAAGATCAATGGATTGGGTGAGATCGGGGGTAAGGCGACCAACTGCCATGGACGGCATATTGGCATACTCGTAGCTAAAGTTCGATTTAGATGTTTGATAACGCAGGGCGATTCGGTGTCCTTGCTCCGCCAGAAAATTCTTCAGGTACCGGGTCTCGGCGGTTGGAAACTTCTGGAGGAACAGAATGGTGAGTTTTTTTTCGTGAAGCACTTCAATGGGAAGTGGTTCATTCACGACCGACGTGTCTTTCGTTTGTAATGAATAAACGAACTGACCAGCTTGTTTCGGTTTTATGGTAAATGAAAAAGGAGTGAGGCCACTGCCTTTTAGATTTATAGAGTCTTCGATCCCTGAGCCGGTGAGTTTGAGGGTAGTAGCGCTACCGGTGTAATTAATGATTCCACTGATGATGGTAGAGTGATTTACTATAATGGGATTGCTATAAAAAAGCTCCGTAACTCCACTTGGTATTTTGCCTGGAAGGAATTTAAAGTTCTTGCGGGGTAGGAGGGCCAGCAGATCGGGAGACAAGCCTTCGCCAGCAATAAATCTGATCTGATCGCTATCGGTGGGGATAGTTTGACCGTCCAACATCACTTCAGAGTTATCAAATGGTTCTGCCCCAGGAGTTCGAACAATCTTTAGCGTTGGATATCTTTTAATGAGACTGTCGGTAGCAAAATTATCATATCCCTCCGTGAGTAATAATATGCCTGGTGAGCGTACTTCCTTTTGCTGGGAAGGTCGTAGTACAAGTCCTACGATGGAAAGGAGAACAATGAGTTGTGCAATGATCCTTGCTCCGACGAATCGTTGATTGCTCTTTAATTCTTTCCAGATAAAGAAAATAAAAGCGGGAATTAGGGCAATCGCTATTGCCCACAACGGAAAGACCGGATCAATCGTCAGCAACCCGTTCATTCTTTCATTTTGTCGATACGATGTAAGAATTTATTATCCAGCGAATGAACAGCTGATTTTCTGGCGGACGGAGAAGAAGATTGCACGGGGAGCACTCTCCACAGTATTGGTCGATCTTCCAGTAGGGCCCTTTTTATTTCTTGTTGACTTAACTTGTCGCTGGTCAGTAATTTTAATAAAGAAAGCCCTTTCAGGTAAACTCCTGGCTGTTCAATCGCTTCCCCTGCAAGTTCCTGACCGGCCTTATTGAATATTTTTTGAGACTCCGTCGTGGACGTCAGGATATCTTCTGTCAGCATTTTTTCTGTCAGCAAGATCGCGACACGAATGCCGGGGAATTTCTCAGGTGACTCACTTGCGGACTTGTTTGTTTGAGTTTTGACTTCAGTAAGATCGGCCGTGAGTCGTTTTTCCTCTTTCAATGGTGGTGGATCAAAGCCTGAGCGGGCCACATAGATTCTGTTATCATTGCTAATCTCTTTGAGAAGATTCAGCGCTTTATACTGATACGGTAGTGATTTGGCTGGATCAAAAAGTCGTAAATGGAGTTCAGCGTCCCACATGATCGATAACGCTGCTTTCAGTTTTGCTCTGACGGACTGAAATAGAAAAGTTGCTTCTTCGCTGTTATCATGCTGATGCATAAACGCTTTCATCGGATCTTCTGTCTCCTCTGGATCTTTTATTTTGTTGTGATCATGACCCGGTTCTTTCTTTTGGTCGACGAGGTTATGTTCGTTTTCGGTATCGTGGGCATGCCCGAACTTCGATAAAATATCTTTTTCATCTTTTTCGTGTTTACTTTCTTCCACTGCCTCGGCTGCAGCTTCCGTACCAATTCCTGAATCAGCTTCTTCGCCCATGAACTGTCCATAGCGAAGTCGTAGTACTTTTTGGTCGTAGCCAAGTTCATTACTAGTAACGTTGAACTCCTTCGTCGATACTTTCTTGTTCTTTTTATCCTTCAAAAGCTTTTCGGTTTCGATAATGATCTGGCGTTGACTTCTGAAGTATTCGGGCAGGAGGTCAACTCCCAACCCATCATCCATCGTAGTGATCTCTGTGGTAGTATCTTGTAGCGCGATGAAGAATGTCTCAGTCCGCTGACGATTAGCGACGGGCATTTTATTATCAAGCGCTTCGACATAAAAATATAACTCGTCGCCGGGCTCAAGTCCCAGCTTCATCAGATCCAGCGTTATGCTGGCGTTCACTTGCTTGCCGGAAATTTGTTTTGGTGTCGTGAAGCGCAACTTTTCTTCCCGGAACTTTACCGATTCGCCACTTCCTTTACTAACAGTGGCAATAATTTGGCCGTCCTGAAGGCCATAATCATCGGCGAGGGAAGAGTTGACCTTGACAGCAAGGTCTTCATCAAACCTCAATTTTGTGAATTGCTCAAGGTTGGTAATACTCACCTTAGGTGGTTCATCCTTAATGACTTCAATTTTATAATAATCCGATCGACTAACTTCATTTTTAAAATTCCATTGCACCTGATAAAATCCAGATTCGCTTATTGTTTTTTGTAAAGTGTATTTCTGATTCGTTCCGCTTGTCAGATTAATAGAGTCGCGGCCGGAAAAAATAATTTTTGCTTCTGAGACTTCACGGTTGAATTCTACCGCTAAGTTCATGAGACTTCCTTCCGGAAAAGAGAGATTACCGTTCCGCACAACGGATGGCTTCAACGCAGTATAGGCGGGAGGACTAATTCTTATTGTAAGTGCCTTGATGTGTGCCGTTGTTGTGTCAATTGCCGCACGGATAGTGGAGGGGCTCTGCAATCCTGACTGATCGTTTTGTTTTGAGTCAGGCAGGGGCGAGGAAAAGGAAGATGTCAAAAAATATACCAATCCACATCCTGCCATTATTCCTGCCGACTGCAGAATGTGATGGGGAAGCTTGATCTCAGGATAGATGGCATCGAATTGTTGGAGGGTTTTTATTTTTTGAATCTGCTGAAGCAATGTCAATTCTGATTCATCTCTTATTATCAGGTCGGCACTTTCTTTTAAGGATGGATAGGTTTTATTCAAATAGGATGTAAAAAAAGTGGTATCAAGATTAAAGAGTCTATAGTGAGCGATGCGGATGATGCCGACACTTAACCCCGCGACGACGGATAGCAACAGTACAAGATTAGTAGTTGTCTCCAGCAAGCCGGCAATAGCCTTGGTCAACAGAAAGGTAGCCAGCATCAGCAAAGCGATTTCAATTGACCGGAGCGAAATGTATCGTCTCTTCAATCTGATCAAACTATATCGTGCCTGCTCTACACTCATTGATTACGATGGTAGGCGATCGTTCTTTCGATCACGAGTAGTAGAAAAAGAATGGCCATTAGCCATGGACTAAATGGAGTAATATGAAGTGTAGCGGATGTATCTGCCTTGAGCGGCTCATTTGACCACGCAATTGAATCAGGGATCATTCTTCGGTCATGCCGATCTGCGATTTTCTGAAGCGAGTCTTTACCAGGTATGATCAGCTCCGCCAATCTTAAAGTAAGGTTTTCAGTCAGGGCGATCTCTTCTGTTAGTCTTTTGGTGATGCTCCAA
>JBBRFP010000201.1:0-4817 GCA_038241465.1 Cytophagales bacterium
CCTTACCTTTTGAATACCGGATCACGTATTCAGGGTTAATTACAAACGAGCGATGAATGCGCAAGAAATGATGGTCTTTTAACACGTCTTCAAAGTATTTTAAAGTTCTGCAGATAAGAAGGGGTAGACCCGTTTCGAAATAAAAGCGAGTGAAATTATCTTCGGCTTCACAGTAGACAATGGTGCTGATAGGACGAATCTCGAAACCTTCCATCGTGGGAAGCATAATCTTTTGGGTGCCACTTGATTTAAAATTCTCCTGAAGAATCTTCGCGTGTTGAATATAATTTTCCTCAGCCCGTTCTGTTTTAATCTTATTCACTGCCTTTATCAACTCATCGATATCCAGCGGCTTCAGAAGATAATAGGCAGCACTTTGATTGAGTGCCTGAATGGCATAATTATCGAATGCGGTAACAAAAATGGTTTCAAACGTAATTTGACTGATCTTGTTCAGTAGGTCGAAGCCATTTCCGTAAGGCATTTCTATATCAAGGAAAACAAGATCCGGTTTATGCTTCTCAATCACTGCGAGGCCTGTTGCTACGGACTCCCCAAATCCACTGACGGTAATTTCGGGACAATACCTGGAAATATACCCGGCGAGGATCTCGCGACTGTCCTTTTCATCGTCGATTATAACCGCCTTCATGCTGCTTTCAGTTTAGCGGAGATGGGTAGTGAAATTCTTACCGTCGTGCCGGATCCTTCTGGCATATCCTCAATTGTTACCTGGTAGTCGGCCTTATAAACAGTGTTGAGAATGCTCACCCGTTGTTGGATATTTTTGAGGCCAGTCGAATTGTGTTTCTTTTGATTGTCCGTCTTTAGTTCAGCGGATTTCTTTCTTCCGATCCCATCATCGGTGATCTCGACCATCAGTTTATTATTCTCTTCCTTTATTTGGACAAGCAACTTTCCTTTTGTTTCCCGGTAGCGTAGCCCATGCCAAACTGCATTCTCAATGTATGGCTGGATCAGCATCGGCGGAATCTCGACTGTATCCATATTAATGCTCTTGTCAATGACCAACTCGTAATCAAATTTGTCCCTAAATCGATAATGCTCAAGTTTAAGATACAGTGAGAGGATTTCTTGTTCTTCCTGAAGGGTAATAAAATCCTCCTGGGAGTTTTCCATTACTAATCTCATCAATTGAGAGAACTCTGATAGAAATCTATTGGCCGTTCTTTCATCTTGTTTGGCAATGAAATGATTGACCGAATTAAGGGCATTAAAAATAAAATGAGGATTCATCTGACTTCGCAATGACTTTAGCGCCAACAGCTGATTGGCCAGCTTGCTTGCCTTTGCATTTCGATAGATGAAGAAGGAAGCAAGGCCTGTCAATAAGATAATAAACAGTAAGCCGTAGATAATTAATTGCTGTCGTAGAACAGTGCCCTGCGCAATTACGTCTTCGCGCTGTCCAATGGAAACGTCGGAAGTGAGCTCATCAATATCTTTCTGTTTTGTAATCAGCTCTGATTTTTCTGCCAATTGCAACTGCTTAATTGATTCTCCTGTAGCAATGGCCTGACTATATTTCTTATAGGCACTCAATGCCTGCCGAGTTTTTCCACTCTTATCATACAACTGCGCAAGGGCAAGGTAGGCGTTGGCCTGTTCTTTAGGATTGTCAAGCGTATTGGCAATCGTGACAGCTTCTTCCAGCTCTTTCAGCGCCGACTTTGAATCGCCGCTTGCCTCCAGTGTTTTACCGATTTCGACTTTATCCCGAGTCACTTCCGACATGTTTTTTGATTCAAGATTGAATTCAATGGACTTATTTCGTAATTCAATCTCATCATTGTAACGACTTTGACCTCTCAAAACTCCGGCTATTTCATCCTTTGTATTTTGCAATGACTGCGTTTCTTGATCATCCACTTTGCCGCTGGAACGAAGTGTGTTGATGGAGTTTAAATAAATATCCTTTGATTTTTCTGTTTGGTTTAGCTGCGCATAGATCTTTGCTTTCTGATTGTCGAAGCGCGTGGCCAGCGACGAGCGACTGTTGCGGGGGTTCAAGTCTTCCAAAGCCTTCAGCGCTTCAGGATACTGAGCCATCCGGTAGTAAACTTCGGATACATCTAACAGCCTTTCTGAATAATAGTCATCGGCCAATTTACCTGACCGGGTTGATTGCCCTGCCTCAAGGGCCTCATTCAAGTAGGTGAGTGCATCGCCATAATTCTCCAGCATGAGATTGGAGTTTCCAAGACCCTGGAGCGTTCGCATGTATTCCAATTGGGGTTTGCCTAATTCCCCAAGTTTTGAGTATGCCTTTTGATAGTTTTCCAACGCCAGTTTCCATTCTGAAATATTCTCGTTGATTTCGCCGAGGAGTATGTAACACTTAGCTTCTGTTAATTCATCCTTCCTTGCCAGACTTAGCCCGAGCGCATCCTGTACTTTGTTTAGAGCCTCGCCAGGGTTACTCAGTTTTAGCCCATTCGCTTCGAGTAGAATATCAGGCGCACTACGTGACAACGATTGCGATTTGAAGTTTTCATATGAATTGATCTTTTGGTTTCGCTTATCCTGTGCAACAATAACGTGTATGCTCAATACCCCAAAGAGCAGGCAGCTAGTTATGAATATTTTGAGTCGAGTAGAATTCATTTCACGAAAGTTAACACATTAAATAATACGCATTTTTCAAAAAAAGGATGGGTTCACCCCCTTTACTCAGTGAAAGTGGATGGTCGCTCAGTCAACGGCTGCGCTTACGGAGTCTGGCTACCCAAACATCTTTTTTCGCGTAAAATTTACTCAAACAACAACAATATGAAGACCGCGAAAAAATTTAAACTCTTTCAAATTGCCGCCTTTGCAATAATGGCAGCGATCATTCTGTTCCAACCTCTATCATCCTTTGCTAAAGAAAAGGAATGTTCAGACCCTGAGCCTCCCAAACAACAAACGATCATGCTTGCCTTGCTTCTCGACACAAGTAATAGCATGGATGGCTTGATCGACCAGGCAAAGTCACAGTTGTGGAAAATTGTAAATGAACTAGCGGCTGCAAAATGCGGCGATGGCTCCCGACCAAACATAAAGATTGCTCTCTATGAATATGGTAATGATCGATTGTCGTCGAGTGAGGGTTATATCCGTCAGGTAAGTCCCCTGACAACCGATCTTGATGTGATCTCGGAGAAGCTCTTCTCGCTTACGACAAATGGTGGAGAGGAATATTGTGGCCACGTCATCCGCACATCACTTAATCAACTAGCCTGGTCATCGTCCAATGCTGACCTCAAGATGATCTTCATTGCCGGAAATGAGCCCTTTACACAAGGAGGTGTTTCATTTCGTTTAGCGTGCAGTCTGGCAAAAGAAAAGGATGTCATTGTAAACACAATTTATTGTGGAGCCTTCTCAGAAGGAATGCAGTCAGAGTGGAAGACAGGAGCAGACATCACCGGAGGAACCTACATGAGCATTGAGCAAGACCGGAAAACCGTTTACATCGCTACGCCTTACGATGAAAAGATTGAAGCGATGAATGGCCGTCTCAACGACACCTATGTTTACTACGGAGCATCAGGATCTTACAAAAAGGACCAACAGGGAAAACAGGATGACAATGCTGGGAGCTACAGCATGTCAAATAAAGTAGAGCGTGCAATTTCAAAGAGCTCGCATGCTTACACTAACTCCACCTGGGATCTCGTAGACGCCTCCAAGGAAAATGAAAAAGTGATCCTTGATGCTGACGAAAAAGATCTTCCGAAAGAAATGAAGGGTATGACCGGAGAGCAGCGTAAGTCGTATGTTTCTCAGAAGTCAAAAGAGAGAAAGACTATTCAAGCAGAGATTCAGTCACTCAATCAAAAGCGCCAGCAGTACCTCAATGATAATACACCCAACGATGTTAAAGACACTATGCTGGATGCCGTGATGATTAACGCCATTAAAGAGCGTGCAAAGACAAAGAATATGAGTTGGAAGTAAAGTTCATTCACCATAAAGCACACAGAGAATGCACGCAGAGACCTCTGTGTGTATTTTTCTTTGCTGCATTCATATGATTGGCCAATGTGGTTTAAGAAGTCAGTATTCAGAATTTCTGTATCTTATCGTTTCAAAACCCCACTGTGATACAGATCTCCGGCAACATTATCGACATCATCAACAATAGGATCTACCGAGGTGAGGTGACCGTACGTGACGGGATCATTCTGTCGATTGTTGAAACGGAATCGGCGGACGATCAGTACCTACTGCCTGGTTTTATTGACGCACATGTTCATATTGAGAGTTCGATGCTGGTCCCGTCAGAGTTTGCAAGATTGGCGGTGGTTCATGGAACGGTGGCTACCATTTCCGACCCTCATGAAATTGGGAATGTGTTGGGTCTTGAAGGTGTCAACTACATGATCGAAAACGGAAAGCAAGTACCCTTCAATTTTTTCTTTGGTGCACCAAGCTGCGTGCCGGCAACGTTGTTCGAAACGGCAGGCGCGGTGATTGGCACGAAGGAGGTTGAGGAACTTCTCAAAAGAGAGGATGTAAAGTACCTGGCAGAGGTAATGGACTGGCCCGGTGTATTGTCGGGGAATCCAAACATAAAAGCCAAACTTGATCTTGCTAAAAAGTACCGCAAGGTCATTGACGGCCATGCGCCGGGATTAAGGAAGCAAGATGCCGCCAACTATATCGCCGCGGGAATAACCACCGATCATGAATGCTTTACGTATGATGAAGCGCTCGATAAGCTGAGCTTCGGAATGAAAATTCTGATTCGGGAGGGGAGTGCCGCGAAAAATTTCGATGCGCTTATTGATCTTATTCAGGAGCATTGGGAAAAC
>JBBRFP010000202.1:0-4812 GCA_038241465.1 Cytophagales bacterium
CTGTTGATGAGGATTGAACTCACGACCTCTTCCTTACCAAGGAAGTGCTCTACCACTGAGCTACAACAGCAGTCCATTGGTTGATTCAGGGATTTAGTGATTTGTTGATTCCGTAAATCGTCAAATCAATAAATCAACAAATTCCCAACTTCTTTGAGCGGGAGACGAGGTTCGAACTCGCGACCTATAGCTTGGAAGGCTATCGCTCTACCAACTTAGCTACTCCCGCTTTTATCCACCGAAGCGTTAGCGAAGGTGAATTCTATTTAGCCAACTCAGAGTTTAAATTCCGATTTGACACTGATCGCCTTTGCTAAAGCTATGGCGATCACTGTGGGGAGAACAGGATTCGAACCTGTGAAGACATAAGTCAACAGATTTACAGTCTGTCCTCGTTGGCCGCTTGAGTATCTCCCCAAAATATTCTCACACATCAATTTTCCTCAGCCAACAAGCTCAGTGTGAAACTGTTTGTCATTTCTTAGAACGCCCTATTTATGGAAACCTCTCTTCTCACCTTGAAATCCGACCCATTTCCAAAAACAGGAGTGCAAAATTAATGGCTTTTTCGTGATTGCCAAGCCCACTTAATAAATTAGAAGAATAACTGAACATGTGATTTTAGCTCAAATTTAGGCACAGGGCAGATCAGGCCAGTGGGGCAGTCAAGCTTGAAGTTCTGGTCAATCCTAGGCGAGCAGGAGCGTCAAAGCCGATGAGCCTGGGTGATCTCACCATCATCTCGTCAGCATCGGAGTGAATTTCACCATGATCTCTAAAGGATCGCTCCATCATGCAACCATCATTAAGTCATGATCGCGACAGGATCTTACCATGATTTCCGCACGCACAGATTAGGATCTTCGTAAGGCCTGCGTATGATCTGGATAGGAAGTCGTCATCATACCAGACGATAGTGAACCGGACGCGTTGGGCATTACGGCTCCGACAGCCAAACATCTTACATCAGGACAATTTCGGAAACCACGTCATCACCGAACTCCTTTTTAAATAAGTCGAGCATTTGGGTTTTGTGATAGCTCAGGTCGTGCTTCATTGAGGGTGAGACCAATTCAACAAAAAGCACCTTATTCCGAACATACACCTTCTTTGTCCGCTTTGAAATAGCGGGGCCCACTATCCTGTCCCAGGACGCTACCACATTGGCCTCATCAAATTTTGGCTTCAGATTATTTGATTTCAGCAATTCCTGAATGGCCTGGCTAATGTGAATAGCGTTATCGTTTTTCTTCGGCTTCATTTAATAAGGCCAAGGTAGCACCTTCCACCATAAAATTCTGCGATTTCACACCTGTCTCTTTCAGCACCTCCAGACTCCTTCCCGGCCGAGCATCAGTGATAAAAATTTGCCCGAAAGAACCACTGGTGACTAATTTCATCAACTGATGGATTCTGTCGTCGTCGAGCTTATCGAAGATATCGTCCAGCAGAAGTAGCGGTTTAACGCCTTTTGTTACTGTCAGGTAATCGAACTCAGCCAGTTTTAAAGCGATTAAAAACGATTTTTGCTGACCCTGCGATCCGAATTTTTTTAACTCGCGTCCATTCAACGTGAATAAAAAATCATCGCGATGCACACCTGCTGACGTCCGGCCTAATGAAATATCCCTCTCCAGATTTGTCCGGAGTTCATTTTTAAAATCTATAGAACGCAGGTCGGATTCGTATTGAATCCCTGCTATTTCGGGAAGGCCTTCCGTGAGAAAATTGTATCGATCAGCAAGAAGCGGTAAATATTCAGTGACGAACGAGTTGCGTTTCTTAAAAAGAATATTTCCTGTTTTGACGATTACTGAATCGTATGATTCAATAAGGTCCTTGTCGATTGATCCGCGTTCTGCGAACATGCGCAGGGTACTGTTGCGTTGACGGACATGTGCATGATAGGAGATCAGATTTTCCAGATATTCCTTATCAACTTGAGAAAGCAGCGTATCAAAAAATTTCCGCCTTACTTCACTTCCATCGCCAATAAGCTCACTATCGTCAGGAGCCATGAGTACAAGTGGATATTTTCCGATATGCAATGAGAACCGGCTGTAATCTTTACCGTTTTCTGAAAACGTCTTTTTCTTTTCAACTCCAAAAGAACACGTCACTTCGATTTGCTTTTCAGATTGCTCAAAAACGCCTTTTATAAAAAAATGATCTTTATCATGGAGGATGTTCAGGGAATCGCTGGAAAGAAATCTGCCCTTTGTAAAACATAGATAATGGATGGCTTCCAGCAAGTTGGTTTTGCCACTTCCGTTTTTACCGAAAAAACAGTGCACGTTTCCTACAAAATCGACTTTTACCTCCGCATAATTTTTAAAATTTATCAAATGGAGTTTTTCAAGGCGCATGCAGGTCGTTCGTTGCTTCTTACAAATGTTAGTTGGGAATTGATGTTTTCAGGCCTATTTTCGCAGTCCGATTCAAAAGTAACTCATATGCCGACTACTGCCCAAGCAAAGCCAAAAAGCTCAAAAGATAAAGGCGACTTTTCAAAAGAGATGTACCTGCGCTGGTACGAGATGATGTATCTCATGCGGAAGTTTGAAGACAAAGCGGGCCAGCTTTATGGTATGCAAAAGATCCGAGGGTTCTGCCATTTATATATCGGACAGGAGGCGTGTGCTGCTGGGGCAATCACGGCACTTACTAAAGATGACAAATGGATCACAGCGTATCGTGATCACGCACATCCTCTTGGTTTGGGCACAAGCCCTAACGCGGTAATGGCGGAGTTATATGGTAAAGAAACGGGTACAACCAAGGGCAAAGGTGGTTCCATGCACATCTTTGATAAGTCAAAGAACTTTGTTGGCGGCCATGGAATTGTTGGTGGTCAGATACCGCTAGGTGCCGGCATCGCTTTCGCGGAAAAATATAACAAGACAAAAAATCTTTGCATCTGTTACATGGGTGATGGGGCTGTTCGTCAAGGGGCATTCCATGAAGCACTCAATCTTGCAATGCTTTGGAAACTCCCTGTCATATTCGTAATAGAAAACAA
Organism: Cytophagales bacterium; assembly: GCA_038241465.1. GTDB lineage: Bacteria > Bacteroidota > Bacteroidia > Cytophagales > Cyclobacteriaceae > ELB16-189. The sequence goes on from JBBRFP010000202.1 coordinate 3,020, forward strand.
CGGCTATGCGATGGGTACTTCTGTGAAGAGGAGCTCAAACGTAACCGATCTTTATACGCTGGGGGAAGCATATGATATGCCTTCTGAGCCAGTCGATGCAATGAGTGTTGAAGCTGTTCATATCTCGGTTGCAAAAGCAGCAGAACGTGCACGCAATGGCGAAGGACCAACGCTCCTGGAGTTTAGAACCTATCGTTATAAAGGACATTCAATGTCTGATCCCCAGAAGTATCGATCGAAAGAAGAAGTGGATGAATACAAACACCGCGATCCAGTGGAGTCGTGTAAGCAGACCATTCTGGAAAAGAAATTTGCCACAGAGCAAGAGCTTGAAGAGATTGATAATAAAGTTCATGCTCAGGTAGAAGAAAGCGTGAAGTTTGCGGAGGAATCGAACTATCCAGATCCCAAAGAGGCATTGACTGACATTTATGTGCAGACGGATTACCCGTTTGTGCTAGATTGAAAGCTGTTGGGTTGGCTTGTTTTCGACCAGTAGAAAGAGTCAGTGTTTCTCGAGTCAAATACATACTCGAATCAACGGTCGACGTTTCGAGCACCGAAAGATCTTGAATTCATGCCACAGCCAGCCAAGGCTCAAAAGCTAAAGGTTAAGCCCAGAGGCTATTTGTTTAATCTGCTCTAATATTTAGTTTTGCACCCCCGCCCGAAGCGGGGCATTATTTTTAAGAATCATGGCAAAAAAGGAAGAAACAAAGGACATACTGGAAAATCCAGAGGTATTGGCTCACAAAGTAGAAGGAGTTGAGCACTGGATTGAGGACAACCCGAAGATCGTTTTCGGATTCGTGGGTGTGATCTTACTTATCGTTGGTGGATACTTTGGATTTCGTTATTGGCAAGGTGGAAAGAATGACGAAGCTCAAAAGAATATGTTCCAGGCTGTTCGTTATTTTGAAGCTGACAGTCTTACGCTGGCTATGAACGGAGATGGAAACAATCTTGGGTTCGACGAGATCATCGACGAATACCCCATGACCGACGCTGCAAATCTTGCAAATTTTTATGCCGGAGTAATCAGCATAAAGCAAGGCAAATTCCCATTAGCGATTCATTATCTAGAAAGCTTTAAAGCAGACGATGATATTATTCAGGCGCGCGCCTATAGCCTCACAGGAGATGCTTATATGGAGCAGAAAAATTACAAGGAAGCAGCAGATTATTATGCGAAGGCAGCAGGCTATAAGCCAAACAAATTCTTTACCCCTACTTATTTAATGAAGGCAGCGTTGGCTTATGAAAAATCAGAGCAAAAAGACAAGGCCATCAAAGCCTACAAGACCGTGATTGACGAATATTGGGAAAGCCCGGAGTTTCAGACCGCAAGGAAGCAGAAGGCGAGACTGGACGGGAATAGCTGATGTGGTAATCTGTTAAGTCGGTGATTCGTTAATGACGTTCACAAAGAAAAAAATTAAAGGAACGGAGTAATTCTGTTCCTTTTTTATTTCATACAAAATTGAGAACATATGGCGGGAATACTTAAGTCAGTTTCTGGAAAAAGCAAGATCAAGTTGTTTGGAAAAAAATTTGCGATTGTTGTTGCCGAATGGAATGAGGACATAACGGAAGCGCTTTTCGAAGGAGCTTCCCATGCATTGCTCTCGCTTGGCGTCAAAAAAAATAATATCATTAGAAAGAATGTTCCGGGAAGTTTTGAGCTTCCCCTTGCCGCTCAATGGATGGCTGAAAGAAAAGATATCGACGGCGTTATTTGCCTTGGCTGTGTGATCCAGGGTGACACACCTCATTTCGATTACATCTGTCAGGCG
>JBBRFP010000203.1:0-4808 GCA_038241465.1 Cytophagales bacterium
ACGCGGGTTCAAGCGCCTGCGCGGCTTCATCGATAAAAACAGTTTTGAATTTTCTTCCTTTTAATACAGGATGAGACGATCCTACCAATGTGCTGCAGATCACTTCTGCTTTATTTAGCAAATCGTTGATGATATAAAACTCCAGGAGATCGGCGTCCGCTTTTAATAACTTAACCTCATCGCGCAGTTGCCTTCTTTCCTGCCGCTCATGATGACCAAAGTTTCTTTTGAATTTACCCGCCGCGGATCGGGTCTGTTCCAATTTTTTTCTAAGTGCTCTCAATTCAGAAAAACTTGAGTGAGCTGCGATGCGGGCATCGAGGGTCTTGCTCAGTGTTTGTTCTGTAACCCGTGCCGGGTGTCCGATGCGAACGACATTCAATCCTAACTCAGTTAACTTTTCCACCAACAAGTCGATCGCCGCATTACTGGGTGTGCAGACAAGCACCTGTCCCTCAAGTTTAGTGGTCTGTAATATCCCTTGCGATAATGTTGTTGTCTTGCCCGTTCCCGGTGGTCCGTGTATGAACGCAACATCTGGAGTATTCTCAATAATCAAAAGCGCCTTGTTTTGACTAGCATTCAACAGACTACTGGTGTCAACCCTCTCATTGCTGATTTCTGAATACTGCTGTCGGCTACCTTCGGGGCCCGAACTTCCTAACAGAATCTCCCTCAACTCTGCAACTCTATTATCCTCTGCCTTGATAACCGCTCTCATCGTGTACTCCATCTCTTTATAGGTCATTTCGTCAAACATGACATCAACACCTAACATGCCGTCGTCTATCCAGGCAGGTAGATCATCGCCATGAATGGTGAGCACGAGCAGGTTTTCCTTTACATAGTTGACCACTCCATTCATGTGTTCTCTTTCCGGTTTTCCAGAGGCATTGCAAAACAGGTTCACAAGCTTTCCGCTCTGAAAGCTATGAGGCTGATCCAGATTATTGGTGCGTTCGAGTTCGAGGATGATTCGTTCGCCTGTACCAATATATTCGCGTTTGAGGCGAACGGGGTACCAGGTTACTCCTTCCTTGGCACGTTGCGTAAGAGATTTTAACAAGACTTTTTGACGATACTGTTCAAGATCCGCGAGCCGTTCTATTTGAATGAGTTCAAGGGTAGCTTGTAGTTGCTGGATAGAGTTCAAGCAGGATTTAAGGATTTATGGATGATGAGATCACTAAAGTAATGGTCAAAATTAACTCAATTCATGGAGAACACTATTTTCAACGTTCCGTCGCGCCTTTGTGGCATGACGGTAAAAAATCTACGGAGAGGTTGCCACGCGTATTAATCCTAAAAATCCTCGTCCGGTTATCGTGGTCAATCAGCGCAGCTGCCGCGGCTAAGAGGTTATCTTCGTCCCATATTTTTCTTAGCATTCCTTCGCGCCTCCGAGGTAAAACCAGCGCTGGAGTCGCCGGATGTGAACCACGAACGTATCGGGTTAACAGCATTTTGCTTCCAAAAAGCCACTCGGCCAGGGCTGCAATTCAAGGTCGCACGTAGTCGGCCTAAGCTCTACTTGCGGAAGCCGCCTGCAACCTGCACCCAGCACCTTTTTTACACTACTCCAAAATTCCTATTTTTACTATAACCAACTCACTTACCATTATGAAAAAGATTCTTGTCCCTACTGACTTTTCTAAGACGGCTGCCATGGCAACAGATGTTGCATTTGATATAGCAAAGAAATCCGGCGCGAGCATCGTGTTACTCCATGTCGTGGAAGATATCGCTCCTGGTTCAATTAATGTTGAAGGTCAGGTTGCAACGAAGGATATGAAGTTTACTGACAAACTGTTCACCTTCAAACTTATTGAGAAGGCAAGAAACCAACTGGCAAAAGTTGTTAAGGATCCAAAATACAGCTCTGTGAAAGTCGATGGTGAGTTGCGCTTGGGAAATCCATATCACGGAATGCGCACGATCATCCTGGAACAAAAGGTTGACCTGATCGTCATGGGTACAGCAGGGCACAGTGGACTTTCAGAGATGCTGATCGGGTCCAATACGGAAAAAGTCATTCGCAATTCACGTTGCCCTGTCTTAACGGTTCAGGCAAAGCCTGCCACCACCGATTTTAAAAATATTGTGTATGCTACCGCGATGTCCAAAGATGAGGAAGTCTTTTCGCGAATGGTAAAGAGAACCCAACAGATTTATAACTCGACCATTCATCTTGTTCGCATCAACACACCTGCTGATTTTCAGCGTGATCATGTTGTGAAAGCCTATATGGATAAGTTTGCCAAAACACTGGGTCTAAAGAATTATACATTGAATATCTTTAACGACCTGACAATTGAAGAAGGAATCATTCGCTATGCTGATGATATCGATGCAGATATGATCGCGATGGCTACTCATGGCCGTTCGGGATTTGCACATGTTATTGCCGGTAGTGTAGCGGAAGAAGTTGCCAATCATGCAAAAAGACCTGTACTGACATTCGTCGTGAAGCGCTAGTTGAAAGATTATTATAAAATCTTACGCATCAGCCGACTGGCGAGCGCTGCAGAAGTAAAGCGCGCCTACCGCCGGTTGGCTGTTGTATTTCATCCCGACAAGAATCAGTCACCTGAATCGTCATCCTTGTTTCAGGAGATCAATGAAGCCCATGAGGTGCTTTCGGATCCTGTTAAAAGGGCTTTGTATGATCAAATGCTCAGCGCTGGTGCTGCACCTGTTGACATGCCACCGCCACAAAGAAGTCATCGTGATCCAGCGTACCGGAGAAGACAAGCAGAAGGCTATCGCCCCCGTCCGGCTCAGCCATCCGATAGATTATTAATGATGGCGCACTTGCTTCGTTATTATAGAATGATTTGCCTGATTGGACTTGGCTGGTGCGCGGTTTTGGTCATTGATTATTCTCTTCCATTCCGGGTAAGCGTTGAAAAAGTAGTGTCAGAAATTGAAGCCATAAAAATGCGCGAAGGTCACAACGGTTATGTTGTGGGTACCGTCAAGGGCCATCAATTTCCTGTTTCCGCTGCCGGGCTACAAAACTTTCCAGCGGGGTCCCATGCGTCCGTTATTACGTCTCGCCTGCTCAATATCATTGTAAAAGTAACATCGGAGGATAAGAGTTACTCGATTACAAGTTTGGTTTCAGTTTACCAAAACTTCCTGTTTATGCCTTTTGTATTATTTATGCTTTCGATTATTGCAATAGGTCAAAAAAATGAAATTGAATTTCGTTTTAGTTTTATGGTAGCGATTTGTGTGTTCCTCTTTTTTAATATTATTTTCCTTGCTTCATCTATTTTATAAATATGAAAAAAAACGATTGGAAAAAGCGCGATGGAGTGGTGTATTCTACCGATTCAAATTTCTCTTTTCAAAATACATCAAATGAAGATTCTGTAACGTTACCGCCACAGCAGCAGAATCTTAAACTGTTTCTTGATAAAAGCGGTCGTGCTGGCAAACAAGTAACGATCGTTTCAGGATTCACCGGAACTACAATCGATCTTGAGACTCTTGCAAAAATCTTAAAATCCAAATGTGGAGTAGGAGGTTCTTCTAAGGAAGGAGAAATATTAATTCAAGGAGATGTGAGGGAGAAGTTGATGGAGATATTGATAAAAGAAGGGTATAAGGTGAAGAGAGCAGGGGGTTAGTGATGGTTGGTAATGGGTAGTTAGTAAATTGTGAACTGTGAAATGTTGAAAGTGAAAAGTGGAGTCTAGCTTCAGAAACGTATCTCCATAATCTGAAATTTAGTCTTCGTTCTTGAGCTGTTTAAGGGGTGAGGGGAATCAATGGAAGCTGGCAATTACTCGATAACCAAATACATACCATGGAAAAAGACTTCTTAGAAACCTGGGAAATTCATCAGCGGATTAATCTTTATCTGCTCGACGCGATTCATGAATCTACATTAAAAGATATTTCATCATCAAAGGGGCGGAATGTCGGAGAGCAATTTGCTCATATACACAATGTCAGAATGCTTTGGTTGATGGCGGCAAAACCAGAGCTGCTAAAAGGACTGGAAAAAATTGAAAAAGAAAAGGGCATCACAAAATCGCTCCTTAAAAAATCACTCACTCAATCCTCAAAGGCAATCGCTTCTTTGCTGGAGACATCCATAAAAGAAGGTAGGATCAAGGGTTTCAAACCACATCCGATGGCCTTCCTTGGTTATATCATCTCTCACGAGTCGCACCACCGCGGACAGATCATGCTATGCCTAAAACAATCCGGCCATCCGGTTGATAAGAAGGTAGGGTTTGGAATTTGGGAGTGGGGAGTGCGTTAGCTTATAGAGTGTCTCTCGTATCTTCTTTTATCGCAGGATTTTGCAATTTGCGCCCCGACTGCACGCGAAGATCTTCTAATTTGATTTATTAATGAACGCAGCTCTTCTCTGGGGGACGCTGCTATATTTCACATTTTACAAAATAAATAAGAAGGGTGATACGTCTCAACAACGCATCACCCCTTAATCACAATCTCTCCGAAAGCTACCCTTTCAACTTATTAAGCTCTGCGGTATAAAGATTAATATTTCCCTTCTGATTCTCTGGCAAGTTCTTAATCGCCAGCTCCCAGTGCTTGATGGCATTTTTCTTGTCACCCATCGCAGTATAGCCTCGTGCGAGTCCTACGTTGGTGGTGAATTTTTCTTCTGGATGAATCTTGGCATTGTATTGAAATACTTCCATGGCTTTTTCTTTTTTACCGCCATTGAGGAGTCCGCGCGCATATTGATGAATAACGCCAACAGGAGTGTTTGGAATTTTTATCGCCTTGTCCATCACAACATCGGCTTCAGCATCCTTGCCCATGGCTCT
>JBBRFP010000204.1:0-4772 GCA_038241465.1 Cytophagales bacterium
ATCAATCGAAAACTTAGGAATATCGAGCATGATCTGGTCACCATTTCTTCGCTGCGCAGGGATTACTTCCTGTTTTCCAATCAAACGAACCGGAGTATCGCTGTTAATACTGTCCGATTGAAGCATCACGGTATTTTCTGATAAAGTATAATAGGGCTTCTGACTCAACCGATGGCCAGCGGCAGCGATCCGATACATCACTGGCACAAATAATCCATGACTTTGAAAATCTGAATAGGCGGGATCAAGCGGCGCGGCAAGAACGAACGTATTTTTCACTTTCGACAAGAACGGTCTACCGTCTTTGAATTTTAATAAGGCCGACCGGTCAGTCCCCCAGTCAAGCACGGTCCTCGCGCGGGGCATTGATATAGAAGCGGTACGTTCTTCAAACACATTTTCGAAGAAAGGATCTTGAAAAACAGGTCTGTCCAACTCAATCAAATCTTTAGTTTCGACTTTCGTCAGATTCAGTCCGCTGACCAGCGACCGGTATGAACTTAAATCACTCTTCACGGAAGGGATAATCAGTAACGTACCACTTCCACGCTGGTGTTCACGCACAGCACCGATGAGCGACGCGTCAGCGTGATCAATCCCATTAATGATGACAAGATCCGCCTGGGCTAATTCACCAAGATTTATATTCCCAGGCTCAAATGCTTTATACGAGAATAGTGATTTGTTGCCAAAAACTTTTTCAACAAACGTGTCCCCGGTTTTCACCTCGACTACATTTATCTTCTCCGAGAAATTTAACGTTATATAAAATTCATTGTCAAAACTTACCGGAAAATCAGTAAAGCTTATGACTCCTTTGTTCCATCCTGTGAGCCCAAGTGAAAGATCAAACTGAGCGATCGCGGAAGAATTTGACTCAAGATTTACGGAGGCAGTTCCGGATTGAATGTCATTGATCGTGAGCTTCAGCACAAGCCCTTCTCTTGGCTTGGCTCCAATGTTTCTCAATCTGACATTTAGTGTATTGCGTTGACCACCGACCACAAAGGGATCTTCGAGGTAAACCGAATCAACGAGAACGTTTGTTGCGCCTTCGAGCACGATCGGCACCAATCGAATCGATTGAGCACTATCGATCGAGGAGGGCGTGACCATTCCCATGGTGGATTTTTGAAAGTCGGACAGCCAAAAAATATCCTGCCGCTGATGATCGATACGTTCATTGACTTCTTTAAACGAGCGTGATATCGGTGACAACCTTATCTGCGCCAGAAGATCCAGTATTTCAGTTTTTGTTTTGTATGAATTTGAGAACGGTGCAAAATCATTGGTAAGAAGCTTATACCGTGTATCGGATGGGAACAGCGAAACCACCTCGCGGGCGAAGCGAATACTGGCGTCCAGTGCCCGGGTTTTTTCTCCAACGAGAGAAAGCATGCTGTAGGAGTTATCTAAATACAGAGCCACTTCTCTGCCGGCATTGAGCTGCTCTTTTGCCGGGAGAAACGGTTGGGCAAACGCGATTACCAGAAAAAACAGGAAGAGGAGTCGGGACGCAAGCACCAGATATTGCTTCAGCTTGCGCTTCTGAGTTGTTTCCTGCCGGACCTGCTTTAAGAACCGTGTATTTGAAAAAAAGACCCGGGTGGTTTTTCTGAAATTAAAGAGATGAATAATGATTGGGATCGAAAGTGCAGTGAGAGCCCACAAAAACAGAGGAAAAGCAAAATTCATTGGAGACAAAGGTAGTAAAAGAGTAAAGCTTAAAGACTAAAGTTGAAAGCTTGTTTTACCAAGCCTCACCCCCGACCCCTCTCCCTTGGGAAATGGGTCGGGGGTGAGGGCTCAACTTTTCCTCCTTGCCATCAATCCTCAGGCAACGAACCACCCCTTTTCCGCATTTTAACATTAGAACACGAAAACCTGGATCCTTTTGCAAGAGATTGAACTCGTACGACAGTGCCAGAAGGGTGATAGCAGGGCGCAGCGTCTCCTTTTTGATCAGTACGGAAACAGCATGTTTCGTTTATGCTTCCGGTATGTAAAGAGCCAGGCCGACAGTGAGGATGTCATGATCGTTGCATTCACGAAAGTTTTCCATCACGTCAATGGATTTAAGTACACAGGCGAGGGCAGTTTCAGAGCGTGGATTAAAAAAGTGATGATCAATGAGTCGCTCATGTGGTTGAGAAGGCGGCACAACTTTCATCTGACAGAATCACTCGACGAATCTACGCCAGAACCAGAACTGAACCAGTTCAGCCAGATTGGTGCAGAGGACATCTACCGGTTTATTACCGAGCTGCCAACCGGTTATCGAACTGTTTTCAATCTATCGGTGATCGAGGGATACAGTCATCAGGAAATAGCGGAGTCATTGAGTATATCGGAAAGCACGTCGCGCAGTCAATTATTCAAAGCAAAGGCAATGCTGAAGAAAATATTAACACAGGAGGGGTTTCATTATGGAACATGAATTTGAAAAACTTAGGGGCAAGGTCGCAGAAGCTGAACAAAATCTCGTTGCGTGGGAAAAGGAACTGGTGTGGTCGAAGATTAAACAGCCTGAGAGAAAAACCTTTGTGTTTTATTATGCTGCGGCATCATTGTTAATAGCAAGTGCTCTTTTCTTTTATGCTTATGAGAGTACAAAGCAGAAAGAAATAGAACTTCAGTTAAAAGCAATTGAGTTATCCATTGAGAAAAATAAAACTTTACGGGCGAGCATAGGTGAGCAAGAGACTTTTAAGGAGTCCATTGCCTGCGCTGATCCAGTAGTCCAGCCAGAAATAAAACATTCACCTACTCTTCAAAAAATTAATAGAACAAAGACAAAAGAAATAATTAACCCAACCATCATTGAGCCAACACCGAACGAAGAAGCTATAAATAACACTGTGGTGGTATCGGAACCGACCGCTACTGCTATTGAAGTAGTGGCCTCGGTAACGGAGATTAGTTTATCCAAAAACGTTCAGGCAATTATTGGAAACAATGGCCTTGGGTCACGGTCGACTTCAAAAGACAAAAAACTAAAATTCAGGATGTTTCCTGAAGAAAATACTGAAACGGTTCCGGCTGCAGCAGAAACTATTTCATTTCACTCAAAAATTAATTAACAAAAACTCTAACTACATGAAATTCGTATTACTCCTCATCATAATTCTTTCATTTTCCATTCGAGTAACCAAAGGCCAGGAACGATTCAATTTGTATCCCGATTCCGTCAGGATAGAGTTACCAGATCAGAAGTCCGTGATTGTATTTGAACTACAACAGATCAGGAAATCTTCCGTATTTATTACAGGTTTCCCAACTTATCTGAAGGAAATTCTAAGCTATGTTCAAAAAAGTTCGGCTATTGATCTTGTTACCTCACGTCCCTACCATATTGATGTAAAAATAATTCCTGAAGGAGAAGAATTCACTTTAAGTATTGGCAAGGAGATGTATACAAAACCAACGAATGAGAAGATGCACATCAGTTTCAAAACACTCGAAGCAGAGCAAACGCAACTGACCGTGAGGGATAAGGAAATTGTGGAACTACTACCCCCTGGATGGGAACTAGTTATCCTTTCGAAGGAATTCAAAGTCAGCGTGTACTCCCAAAGCTTTCAATCATTAATGGATATTACTGGCGTGAACTTGACTGATGTAACAACAAAAGTTATCGCAGACGCTGATTTCAAAACCCTGGGAAGAAAAAGCATCAAATCCCGCATGGTCGTTCGGGATAACAAAATTAATCAAACCTATTTCGAAAGACCCCATCCATTGGACATGCTTTTCATCAGTGGTCTTGGTGGGGTAGGATTGGTTCGTGATCAGATCTATCCGCAGCTTTCAGTAAAAGCGGGGCTCACGTTTAACGATCGTTTCAAACGGCCAAACATCCGCCCTTCAATACTATATGATGCTTTGTTTTTTGCGGAAAAAACGACAGAGGGGTATCAAATGAATGTCAATGGATTTTTATCGGTAAGTTTTGAAAAGAACTTTAATAAAAAATCTAGAAATCCTAATTGGGGAGGGATCGGTGCAGGATTATTAGTGCGACAGAATGGAGACTACTTCAGGGGCAACACTATGAAGTTCTTCATTTCCCATGAGACCGAGAGCCGAATCAGCATTGTTCCCGAATTCTACCTGACAGATGATTTTAAGAAATTTACCTTTGGAACAACGCTGCGATATACCTTTTAAAAAATAAAAAAGGCGTTCTCTTCCGGGAACGCCTCGCTTTATCCTTGTCAGATCACGCTGCCTTTGGCTTGCCTCCAAGAAAGACGAAATCATTAACACTAATCTCGGTGATGAACTTCTTCTCACCTTTTGAATCGTAGGCCCGGTGAATGAGTTTGCCTTCTATGCAGACTTCACTTCCTTTCTTAAGGTACTTTCCCGCTACATCGGCTAGCTTGCCCCAGATCACAACGTTGTGCCATTGAGTATCTTCCACCTTCTCTCCCTTGAGATTTTTGTAGACATCCGTAGTGGCAATCGAGAACGTTGCCTTCTTCGATTTTTCGAAATCTTTCACTTCCGGGTCTTTGCCCAATCGTCCGATGAGCTGTACACTGTTTCGTAAACTTTTCATAATGGTTTTGTTTTTAGTTAAACATGGAACAAATGTCCGCTGATGTAAAAGCCAGAGTCGGATGATAGCCGTTTACTTTCGATTGTAGTCGTTTGCAATCGGCTCTAGATTCGAACGGCTCCAAATTAATTTGGGGATTACTTCGCCCTCTCCCCTTGGGAGCGGGGCCGGGGGTAAGATGTAATTAGTCAGGTTTTCCTGTCCCAGAAAA
>JBBRFP010000205.1:0-4756 GCA_038241465.1 Cytophagales bacterium
ATTGCCTTCACCCCCGATCACCGCCTTCGTTTTTTTCATCGATGTCACCACGTTTACTTCTCCAACTGAAGCAGCAGCATAGCGACCGTTCGCTTTTTCAGTCACGTCTCTAAGTGCGCGTGTAGAAGAAAGATTAGAAACAGTGTTTCCCTTTTTTCTGCTTAGGATATAATCAGCAACGGCAACGAGCGTATACTCTTCACCAAATGGCTTACCATCTTCCTGTATCAATGCAAGACGATCAACATCCGGATCAACGACAATGCCCAGATCACATCTCTCTTTTTTTACAAGCTTGCTAATCTCTTTCAGATGTTCCGGTAAAGGCTCTGGATTATGAGAAAATTTTCCGGTAGGCTCGCAGTATAGTTTCTTTATTTTCTTTACCCCAAGTGCCTCTAGTAATTTCGGAATAACAACACCACCTGTAGAGTTAACCGCATCCACAGCAATTGTAAAATTTGCTTTGCGAATAGCATTCACATCAACCAATGGATATTTCTTTACGAGTGCGATGTGCTTGTCGACGTAGCGGTCATCTCTTTTATAAGAGCCAAGCTTGAGTACTTCAGCAAAATTGAACCGCTCTTCTTTTGCGATATCTAATATCAAGGCGCCGTCACTCGCAGAGATGAATTCACCACGCTCATTCAGTAGTTTTAAGGCATTCCACTCAACGGGATTATGGCTCGCAGTAAGAATGATTCCGCCGCCGGCTTTCTCCAGAGGAACGGCAATTTCAACAGTCGGTGTTGTAGAAAGTCCAAGGTCTATCACGTCAAGGCCCAAGCCTTGTAACGTTGAGCAAACTAGATTGCTTACCATTTCGCCGGAAATACGTGCGTCTCGTCCGATGACCACTTTCTTCCCTTTGCGGGCTTGCACCCAGGTCCCGAAAGCAGCTGCAAATTTTACAATGTCAACCGGAGTCAGGCCATTTCCCGGAGGACCGCCGATAGTGCCCCGTATGCCGGAGATAGATTTGATGAGCGTCACATGAAGTATTTAGTGCTGGGACAAAATTAGTAATTGTAGAATGAAAGAAATGGTAATCGCCGAGATCCGACATTTTTTAATTTTTTCATTCCTTCATTCTTTCAATTTTAAGAGCTCTATTTAAATTAAATTGCCCCACGTTAAATTTTTTGCCCAATGAAACAACCACTCTCCGCTCCCGACCTTAATCGCGAAGCAAAGCTCAAAGCCTTTGACCGCCTCCTTACGGTAATGGATGAGTTGCGTGAAAATTGTCCGTGGGATAAAAAACAGACGATTGAAAGCCTACGGCACCTCACCGTAGAAGAAGTATATGAGCTATCAGATTCAATTCTGGAAGGCGACCTGAAAGAGGTAAAGAAGGAGCTAGGTGATGTAATGCTTCACCTGGTGTTTTACTCACGTATTGCTTCCGAATCAAAAGCGTTTGATGTTGCCGATGTGCTGAACTCGATATGTGAAAAACTTATTGAACGTCATCCGCACGTATACGGCGACTTTATTGCAAAGGATGAAGACGCTGTGAAAGCTAACTGGGAAAGGATCAAACTGAAAAGTGGAAACAAATCAGTGTTGGAAGGTGTGCCGAAATCGCTCCCAGCATTGGTGAAAGCGATCAGAATTCAGGACAAGGCAAGAGGCATAGGCTTTGATTGGGAGAGAAAAGAACAAGTTTGGGAAAAGGTGGAGGAAGAAATGGGCGAGTTCAAAAACGAATTCAATGTTGAAACGAATGCACCAATCGATCAGGCGAAAGCAATGGCGGAATTTGGCGACCTTATGTTCTCCCTTGTAAACTACGCACGCTTTATCAATATCGATCCGGAGGAGGCACTTGAGCGAACCAACAAAAAATTTATCAAACGGTTTCAATACCTCGAAACAGAGTCGGCAAAAGATGGCAAGAAGATGGGAGAGATGACGCTGGTGGAGATGGATGAGTACTGGAATAAAGCGAAGACGCTCTAACAGGTTAACTGTTAACCGTTAGGATCATGGTTTCTTCTCAGGAATAGCGGCGGGTTCATCCCACTCAAAGTAATCATCCTTTTCAAGTTCGAGTTCTTTCTTTTTCTTTTTCCCTTTCAGTTGAAATGCCTCTTTCAGCTCTTGTACTTCTTTTTTTAGATCGGCCGCAATCTTCTTTTTTACGGCTTGCTTGTCATAGATGATCTCATACTTATCGGTTGTGCCGACGATTTTTAAAAACAATCTGGATTGCCCTTTGCTATCTTGCTCAATCGCTCCAAACGCTTCATCGGGATCAATTTTCTTTTTATTGCGAAGGGGAGCTACAAGGCGGTAGTCAATCCGCTGATCAAAAGTGTGGGTGCCGCTTAGCTTGATTGATGTCAGGTTGCTTTTGATCTCCATCTCCGGGATGTAAACTGTTTTGTTCTCTATGTGAATATCATTTTTCAAATCAGCAAAGCGAAGTTTACTAAGCCCTTCGTCATCCAGATATTTATTGAGTTTTTGCATCGGTTCAAAATCATTAAGCTCGCCGTTCTTGATTATGGTGCTTGCATCAGCAATGAGCGTCTCTTGGAAAATATGTAACGACTCATCCAAAGTTACCTCAAGGCTGATATCTGCAAGCGCCTGGCCCTTTAGATTTTTATGATCAATGAATGTTTGTTGAAAGTTACCAAATACGTAAAACAGGGAGTCGATATGAATGCCGTTCAATTTAGCTGAACTGATAAGATCAATGGCTTTCGGATTTTTCGCGTCAACGATGCCATTGAGATCCATTGAGCCACCCATGGCCTGAAAGTGGATGTTACGCGCAACTGCCACTTTACCTTTTACCAGCAGATCACCCTTAACCGACGTTGGATGAAAGCGTTTATACTTCATTGATTTTACATTGTAAGTAAAATTCAGATTGAGATTATTGGAGATGCTGAATTTATAGGGACCTTTTTCCTGGGTTCCGAATCCAATAGCAAATAACTCATCAACATCCAGAAAATTTGACTTAAGGTCGGCCTCTATCCCAATTGGCTGTTCTTCGAAGATCAGAAACGTCACGATGTTTTTGAAGAAACCATTCAGCACAAAATCACTATTTTCAAACCTACCCGTCAGGTCGCTCATGGCAAGGTCATTATTATTGAATTGAAGCGATCCATTCAGATTCGCAAAGTGCAGTTTGTCTTCACTGAAAAGAAAATCAAGCTTGGTTAACTCTATGGTTCCTTCGGTACGTACTTGTTGGGCTGTTGATTTTTTCTTGAGCAAATTAATCGGTCCGCTCAATGAAACGTTTGCCTTTATTCTTCCCGAAAGCTCTTTGATATCCTTCATTGGAAAAAAATTGAGAAGGTCTTCTGCGTTAACTTCTCCGTGAAAATCAGTGATGATATACGGATTGTCAAAATTTTTCATAGTGAAGTTAGCGGTGAACGCATCACCGTTAAGATTGCCGGAGATATTTTTTAAAAAAAGTTCTGCACCATTCATCTTCGATAATGACGCAGTCGCAAAAGACCCCTCGAGATTAGCCTCCTCAATCTTTGATTTTGAATTCGGATGAAATAATGTCACATTCTTTAAGCCGAATGAGACGGATACAAACGGGCTCTTCTCATCGCTTATTTCTCCCTTCATCTTCATATCAAAGTACACGTCACCTTTACTCTGATATTTTTTCAAGTTTTCTATCGAAGCCGATGGAAAGAAGGATAATAATAATTTGATGTCTGTTTCCTTGCCGACGGTGCGGATGTCAATAAAATCCTTTCCCTTGAATGAATAGAAGCCACTTAGTTCAAAGCGCGCTTTGTCCATCAATAGTTTAGACGGCGCTATGGTTACAGATTTTCCATTGTCGTCATAGTCGACCGATGCACTTACATCGAAGATCTTTTTTTGAAACCAGATCGAATTTCGGACTCCAATTTGTTCAGTGACAATATCCCCTTCTGCATTGATATGGTAGAGGTCGCCCTTGGCAGTAATGCTCGCCATTAGATTCGCACTTGAAAACCCGTGATGCTGACCGGCGGATATATCAATATAGTTGATGAGTGTATTCTTAAGTTTTACATTTTTCAGATCAAACGATACTGCTCCTCCGACGCCTCCTTTTTTTACGATCGTGTAATTATTTCTTCCGTTTTTATCGATCCGAAGATTCGTTTCGCTGTCAGAAACCTCCAGTCCACTGATGGCATAGTTGCCTTGCCAGACTTCAAACGGATTGAGTGTGAAGGAAATTTTCTTAGCTGTTAGAAGGGGATATTCCCCCTGATGACTGTCCTCCACATACACCTCATGAAGTACGATTGCCAGGCGTGGGAATTCCTGAAAGGCCGAGACTTCAATTGTTTTGATCTTAATCGGAGTGCCAATGTTCTTATTCGCTTCGGTAACGAATTGCTGGATAATCCTGTCCTTGAAAAGGAAAACAGACCCGACGAGGCTGGCGATCAACACAAAAAGTGTCAATAAGGTGTAGAGAACGACTTTTTTAAAGATCTTCAAAGCGCGGAGTTGCACAAAAGTAAAGGTTATAAAAACAGTGCCACAATTTGAAAGAGTGAAAAACGAAAAATTAACCAATGAAAAATGAGACTATTGCTAAAGAACGTTCTACTAAAGTTGGTGAAATCACCGATTACTGATCACTGATTACTATTTTATGAAGACGATTCTCTTCCTCGATGATAGTTTAACCGCTGGTTGCGGCTTAAAGAATCCAAAGAAGGACTCTCATCCGGGGCTTCTTCAAAAGAAAATAGAAGCAGCTAATCTC
>JBBRFP010000206.1:0-4695 GCA_038241465.1 Cytophagales bacterium
TGTTGGAAATTCAGCTATAATTCAAACTCTCGACACGTTGAAAAAGGCTGTAGTTTGACCTTTTGTGTAGATTGAGTTAATCTGCGCGACCTTTAGGAGAGATGGCCGAGTGGTCGAAGGTACTCCCCTGCTAAGGGAGCGAGGGGTTTATAGCCTCTCCGAGGGTTCGAATCCCTCCCTCTCCGCCAGTGTTGGTAGATGTAATAGAAGTATAATAAGTTGTATGCGCCCGTAGCTCAGATGGATAGAGTACTTGGCTACGAACCAAGGGGTCGGGCGTTCGAATCGCTCCGGGCGCACCAGTATTTCAATGGGTTAGGTCAGAAATGATCTAACCCATTTTTCTTTTTCTGGTCTCGTGGGTAAACCCATGGGTAAACCGTGAAAATCCTTGTTTGCATTTTATATGTCCACTCCTCGGGTTGGATAAAATAAGCCCCCAAAAAAATTTAGTGATTTTGAGTTTTCACACCGCCTCGCCGACCAAGAAACTATCAGGAGAATGCATTGAAAAAGGCATCGAATTCAGCGCGTCTTGTTTCAGGCAGCGCAGCTCGGAGACGACGATACTGCCATGGTTGCAACTCCTTCACTTGCTGAACTATGGTTTGCTTTCTTGTATTGACTCGAAAATCACCTGCGTTGAAAGGCACCCCATGATTCTTGCAGGCAAGAGAGAGCATCAACATTTGCTTAGCGCTGTATCCCACTTTCCATTTTATTCGCCAACTGGATTGATCGAACCGGGTTGGATCCACCAAAGCCAGTTTTTGTAGCAAAGCGGAAGCACGATCTTCCCGGGAATTAGCTGTATACTCAGATTGCATTCTCCGAAGCAGATTAGCTTTCGCTTCTTCCCCGACAACTTCAATGCCATTTTCATACAACGGCACGAACTTGGTGATGCATGTCGAGCCAACCCATAGAGTCTGTCCTGTTAGGGAGTTCTCAATTTCGTGCTGATATCTCAATCCTTCGTGTTCGCAAAGCTCGCATACTTCATCGACGCTATGACTATCTTCATACCCGCCAGTAGTAGACCATTCTCGCATAGCTGCCGCCAAGGTGGTTGCTTTGGATAAGTGCAGCATATTGTTAGCTGCGCGTTCTGTCCAATCTCCCATGCTTCCTCCTAAGGTGATTTCAATGGTTGTGTAACCAATAGCCGCATAGCCTTAGCCTCATTCCATCAGCTACCCATAAACCAGTGTTTTAACAAATCACCGAACCGTGACAGGGCATTTGTATTGCGAGCAGCATGTCGATCCGCATCCAGCCGATCAAATTTGCGCACGTTGGTAATTTGTTTTTCAGACATCTTACCGGCCCAACGTATACGGCTGTGATCTATCCAGTAGTGCGATTTGCAAGGGAAGCTCCAGTTTCCAATCGAAGGATACAGTGATACGGTTTGCCCATGGTCGGTAAGCATCCATTTTGCTGGATTCAATGGAGTTACGACCCTTAACCCACATCCACAGCAGCACAAGTGTGAAGCTGTGCGATATTTTTTGGAAATATAGAGCACGTCATGTTCAAGCTTCTCGGGAATGTATTCAACATATGCGTGCCGCATGCTTTTCTGTCGTATCATGCTTCGTCCTCGTTCACCATTTCATTGGCCGCTATTGAATAACTGTAGTAATGTGCACGTGACGAGTCACGGTAAAAGCCAAATAGTTTTTTCCATCGTATAACTGCCAGTGCAGCATTTAAAGCGTTAAGTTCTGCAATCTGAATATTCGTTGAATAATCATCTTCGCCTTGTCCGCCTTCTGAAAAATTCATCTTTGTCACTATCTTCTCTCGGACTACCTCTGTGCACGCGGCGACCCGCATCAGTCCTGATAAGCTGTCCTGACCTCGCACTATCCCCATGCCGACCTCAATAAAGGGAATGCCGAGTTCAATCAACGCATGGACGATCGTTTTTTTTGCAACACCGCTGTCAAGGCACAAGAAAACAAAGTCTAGCCCACGTAAGGCCTCAGTTGCCGAATTATCGAGAAAATAGTCATGCACTTGTATTCCACGGCGCATCTTTTCGTAAATTGCAGCAAGGTAAGCAACTTTCTTGGGTTTCGCCCTCAGATCATCGATGGAAGACGCGCCAGGGGTACGAAATGCATTGTGTTGGGAAAAAACATCGCCGTCGAACAGATGAATTTCCTTGACACAGGTCTTTGCTACCAGATCGAGTACATACGAACCTGTACCACCTAGACCCACAATGCCGAGACGTTGGTTTGAGAATCTTTCATTAAACGCCCCTATGCCAACTCGGCTTGTCGCTGTATCAAGATATCTGAAGACAGACTCATTCTCTTCTGTGACAAAAACTGGAAAGGTCTGCGCTGTCACGAATGGCTCGATAACCTGTGCCTCCCCGGTAATGCGTCCGATATAAGTCGTCATCTTGTGATGGTAATTGCGATAAGCAGCCTTTGCTGAGAACGTGTAATCAGCCTGTATTTCATTCCCCAAGTTTTGTGCCGCACTAGAATTGGCTATAGTGTCAATTTTGAGGCCAGTACTGTGGCATGGATGTTCTCCCGTCCAGTAAGCCACATGGGTGTCTGGGCAGTCTGCAACGTCACCGCTAACTTTAAGGGACGAAATCAGCGTGCCACGTTTGATTTCACGGCTTGAGGCTACATATGGCACTTCTTTGATCAGCAGGTAACCTCCGCGAACTTCGAGGTCGTACCCTTCGTTGATCAACAGTTGCAAATCAGGGCTACGAGCGATTAGTTGGTGTGACATCGAATTCCATCCCTTCTTTAGTTTCTACGGAAACATCTTGATGATGATAGTTTTGCTTATGACGTTTTATATGCTGGAAAACTATGTAGTCGCTTAGGCAAACAACCTGCAGAGACATGGTTCGAGAATGATGATGCAGATCAATACGAGGTTTTAGAACAATCTATGCCGAGTAACAATGGGCAAGTACTCGTGCTTTTGTATTTGAATTATCCAGAAATGTTTGAGGTTGGATTTGATCCAAACTTGAAACTCGGGCGGTTCAGCAACTCCCGCTCCAGGTAGGAATGGTTTAACAACTTCTGCAAAAGCCTTTATCGCACGACTAGATTTAACTTTATCCCTGCATTGACTGGCCTGACTGAATTACTACAAAGCAGTGTCCGTAAGATCACCGGTTGCTCTAAATAACTGAAGATCAATCAGACCTTACCCTAGGAAATTACTGATTGATGCATTTGTCAATTTCATCGGTGGTTAAATAGTTAATTATCTCTAAACCTGATTCAGAGATAAATGAGATATGTTTTTCAACCAAAGGAATGTATTCATCAAGGCCAAAATTATCATGACCGAAGTGATGAGCTAAAATAGAAACCGAAAGGAATTTTGCCCCTGATCCACTATATCCATATCCAAATTCGCCTCTATAATTGTCATATAAATCCGGACGAGCAGGTAGGGGGATTTGAGAGTTATTTTCCATGTCGTGGCAAATCACCTCTAATTTATCATCACTCAATATTCTAAACGCATAACGATAACGTCCTGGTGAGGCAGGTGGAATTTTACGACTCTTTCGTAATTTAAAATTTGGGGGGAGAGTTTCATTTATAAATGGATTCTTCCACATCATATTTTTATTTTCAACGTTACTCCATAGTTCTTCTGCAATTGATAAATCGCTGCCAATAAGTAATAGTTCTTTTCTTAATATTTCCCTTGCCTGAATTAATCTCTGTGGATAGAAATCTGATTTTTCAAATTCAATAAAACCAAGCAATTTTTGTGGAACAAATGCAGAGTTTGACCAGTCACCCTCATTTAGAAAAAAAATGGAATATGGTAGTGAAAGATACTTAACGTTGTAGTCAGGTTTAAGTCTTTCAATAATAGGTACCCCTTCAAGATATGCCTTGCTTAATAAGTTCATGGAAGCAAGGTCGATGGCCCATTCCGTTGTTTCCTCCTCCTTCATTTCAATGAAAGCGCCAATATTAACCATGAAATCAATCAAGGAAAGTTTGTTGCTGTCTTGATAAATGTTGGCAGGTATAACACGGGGAACAAGACATTTCAGCCTTGGAATGTAATATCCATTAGTACTGTGTTTTCCATCTGTTATCGGAGTTGGAGCCCAGCGCTCGGATAATTCTTCAATGCATTTGCCGACTGTAATCTCTGCTGATTTTAATTCTAATCCGCGTGTGATGCTTTCAATGGGTGAGCCAAAAATGTCAAGCGCACATAAGAACCTGAGCATTGGGGAAGTATGAATTTGTGGTTTTAATAAATCAGTGCAATTTGGAAATTTTTGCTTAATTATTTTTACTGTTTTTGCCTGCGGTCGGTCTTTACCATCCCACCAATTTCTAATTGTTTGATCAGCCGGTGGTTCGTATTTTTCATTTTCTGTATTTGCAATTAATAAAGCATCCTGAATATTAGTTATCTTTTGTTCATCTTTTTGATCCTTGCCATTTATAGATGCAAGTGAGCGCGCGAAGGCCATTATTCGAAGGTGTTCGGCAGGCATCCAATTTGACATTTCAACTCCTAAATTATTTATATATGTTTTGTCAACAACCAAACACAGTTTATTTTGTTCAAGTTTGGTTGTCGAGGAATTTAAAGAGATTCTTTAGGATGCTGGCACGTATTGGGAAGACCAATAGGGTTCAACAAGCAGCAAAAAGATTTTATCTTAAATAC
>JBBRFP010000207.1:0-4689 GCA_038241465.1 Cytophagales bacterium
CGCAACACTAAAATCCACGTTATCAACTGGTCCGACAGTCGAAGAGGACGTTGTTGCTGGAGTAAAGACTTCGTTTGATTTAAAGTCAGTCGCCGTGTATTGCGGTTGAGATTGTTCAGTTTTAATCTTTTGGATTTGAAAATGAAAGAGCGCGTACGCCCCGGCGAGTCCTGCCAGAAATCCTATAAAAGTGGTTTTAAGTGTATTTCTCATGCGATGGTATGATCAAATTTCGTGCACAAATATAAAACGGTAGCAATTTTATTAAGTTTGGATTGCCACCTTTGCATAATTAATCTGCATTTAAATGGGATTTAGGTCTTTATTGGCAAAACCGTTTGCCGCATACATCGCTGGACAAACCAAAGAATGGTCGTCCAAACCAGTCTTTTACCAGCAAATGGTGCTTGATAGTCTGTTGAAGGGAGCGAAGGGAACTCAATTTGGCAGGGACCATGGAATGGATGCAGTGACTAATCACGAGTCATTTAAAAAGCAGGTGCCGATCAGGGATTATGAAGCATTAGCTCCTTATGTAAAGAAAGTTCTGGCGGGAGAACCTGATGTACTATGGAAAGGGAAGCCACTCTACTTCGCAAAAACGTCAGGCACGACGTCTGGAACAAAATATATTCCTATTACGAAGGACTCTATCTCCAACCATATTGATAGCGCGCGCAATGCACTGCTCAGTTACATCCATGAGACAGGCAAGGCTGAATTCGTTGACGGTAGTTTAATTTTCCTTTCTGGAAGTCCAGAACTTCACGAGACGGCTGGTATCAAAACCGGAAGATTATCAGGGATTGCCAATCATCACGTACCAGGCTATTTGCGAGGTAATCAAAAGCCAAGCTCTCAGACTAATACGATTGAAGATTGGGAAGAAAAGCTTGAGAAGATCATTGATGAAACAATCAATTCCGATATGACATTGATCTCAGGCATTCCCCCATGGGTTCAAATGTACTTTGACAGAATTCAAGTGCGCACCGGCAAGAAGATCAAAGATGTGTTTCCTAATTTTTCGATGTTTGTTTATGGCGGTGTGAACTTTGCACCCTATCGTGCTAAGTTGATTGAATCAATTGGTAGAGAAATTGATTCTATTGAATTATTTCCTGCGTCGGAAGGATTTCTAGCGTATCAGGATTCTCAGAAAGAAGAGGGTATGTTACTGTTGCTGAATACAGGTATTTTTTATGAATTCGTTCCGGCCGATGAATATTTTTCTGACAATCCTCCACGGCTTACAATCGGAGAAGTTGAGCTTGGAAAAAATTATGCGGTCATCATTAACAGCAACGCTGGCCTCTGGGGTTACTCGATTGGAGATACAATAAAATTTGTTTCAAAAAATCCATACCGGGTAGTTGTATCGGGTCGCATCAAACATTTCATTTCAGCATTTGGTGAGCACGTGATCGGCGAGGAGGTTGAAAAGGCAATGAAGTTCACAATGACAAAATTTCCTGAAGTGGAGATTATTGAATTTACTGTTGCACCGCAGGTGACACCTTCTGAAGGCCTGCCTCATCACGAATGGCTTGTTGAATTTGCCAATCCGCCGAAAGATAAAGACGCTTTTGTGAAAGAGCTTGATAACCAATTGCGCAAACTGAATGTTTATTACAATGACCTAATCAACGGAAACATACTTAGCGTCTTGCGTCTGACTTCCTTGAAGAAAAATGCCTTCATAGACTATATGAAATCCCAGGGGAAGTTGGGTGGGCAGAATAAGGTGCCGCGGCTTTCGAACGATCGTAAAATTGCAGGCGCACTGCACGAATTTGATTTGAAGATTTGAGGATACCGTTCGGAAGGTCCATGATATCGTCGAAGAGTCTTCAGTTTTAACGACTCTGCGAATGGTCCCTCATCTCAAATATTACTTTTACTTTTGAGCGTTACTTTAAGCTCTAACTTTGAACTCTAAACCTTGAACTTTGAACTCTGAACTGAAAAAGAAACGCATTGCTATCCTGGGTTCTACTGGTTCCATTGGAAAACAAACCCTTGAGGTCATTCAATCGCATCCCGATATTTTTGAAGTAGAGGTTCTGACTGCTCAGAACAACGCTACGTTATTAATTGAACAAGCCAAAGAATTCAAACCAAATGCGGTTGTGATTGTGAACGAGGATCATTACGACATGGTTAAGAGCGCTCTTAGTGGGGAGGATATAAAAGTATATGCCGGTGAAAATGCACTGTCATCCGTTGTCCAGATGGATACGATTGATTTGGTGTTGACAGCGTTGGTGGGATACTCAGGTTTAAAGCCAACGATTAACGCAATCGAAGCTGGAAAAACACTCGCATTAGCAAATAAAGAAACGCTGGTGGTCGCGGGTGATCTCATAACGAAACTCGCGCGTGAAAAAGGTGTCAATATTCTTCCAGTAGATTCTGAACATTCGGCGATATTTCAATGCATTGTTGGTGAATTTCATAATCGCATAGAGAAAATCATTCTAACCGCATCCGGTGGCCCTTTCCGGGGAAAAAAGAGAACGGAATTATTGAATGTGACAAAAGAGCAGGCGCTAAAGCATCCCAACTGGACAATGGGTGCCAAGGTGACTATCGATTCTGCGACGATGATGAATAAAGGACTGGAGGTCATCGAGGCGAAGTGGCTCTTTGGCCTTAAGCCTGAACAGGTGGAGGTGATTATTCATCCTCAGTCGATCGTGCACTCGCTTGTTCAATTTGAGGACAGTTCGATCAAGGCGCAACTTGGTCTGCCAGACATGCGTTTACCTATCCAGTTCGCCCTTTCATATCCATTGCGCCTGAAAAGTGATTTTCCAAGATTCAATTTTGCCAATTACCCGGCCCTCACTTTTGAAAAGCCCGATACAGAAACTTTTCGTAATCTTGCGCTCGCGTTTAATGCCCTTGAACGCGGCGGCAACATGCCGTGTGTGCTGAATGCAGCGAATGAAGTGGCGGTTTCGGAATTTTTGAACAACCGGATCGGTTTTTTGGAGATGTCTGATTTAGTGGAACAATGTTTGATGAAGTCGGTTTACATCAGCGAACCCCAACTTGAGGATTACGTGGAGACTGACAAATTAACCAGAATCAGGGCAAATGAATTTATTAGGTAATATACAGTTCAAGTTTTAAAAATCAATAAGAGAAATGGAAGGAATGATCATGACGGCCCAACTTCTGTTGAGCCTTTCTATATTAATTGTTGTGCATGAATGGGGACATTTCATTACGGCCCGCACGTTTGGTATCAAAGTAGAAAAGTTCTATCTCTTCTTTGACTTCCTTTTTCCGATGGCGAATGTTTTGAATTTTTCATTATTGAAATTCAAGAAAGGAGATACGGAGTATGGTATTGGCTGGTTCCCTCTTGGCGGATATGTAAAGATCGCCGGAATGGTGGATGAAAGTATGGATAAGGAAGCGTTGAAGGCGCCTGCCCAGGACTGGGAATTCCGTTCTAAAAAGCCCTGGCAACGGTTGATCGTCATGCTCGGTGGAATCATTGTCAATGTAATTGTGGGTGTTCTTATTTTCGTTGGGCTTACATTTTTTGTTGGTGATACTTACATCCCGAATGACTATGTCAACACACACGGAGGAATCCAGTCATGGGAGCTGGGTGATCAGCTCGGTTTCAAAACAGGTGATCAGGTGATCAAGATCAATGGAAATACGTTTGAGGATTTTCAAGATATTTTTAAGGCTGATGTTATGCTCACGTCAGGGTCCTATTATACTGTCCTTCGTGATGGTAATGAAGTTAGAATTGATATTCCTGGCAATTTCATTGAAAATTTTAATAAGAAGAGTGCCGCGTCTTCATTCGTCTCTCCGCGCTTTCCCGCCATTATCGGGCAGGTGTTAACGGAAGCTGAGATCAAGGAACTTGATTTGAAGGCTGAAAAAGAGAAAAAGAACGATACGATTAAGAGCAAGGTAAAGCACGAAGCTCTAGCGAATCGAATCGGATTAAAGCCGGGTGATAGATTTTTGGAGGTACAAGGTCAGTCAGTAATGTATCAGGATCAGGTTCAGAAGCTGCTGCGCATATCCGCAGATACTCTTTCATTTAAAGTGCAAAGGGGTGCAGAGGTGCTCACCTTCAAAGAACCATTCAAAGGTCAAAACTCAATTGGATTCTTTCCGCAACCTCTTGATAAAAAGGAGCTATCGTATATCAACTATAATTTTGGTCAGTCAATTGGTCTCGGTACAGAACGAGCATTCGGTGTTATTTTTGTTCAACTGAAAGCATTCAAGAAATTTTTTACCGGAGAATTGGATCCCAGAAAATCGCTTTCAGGTCCTATCGGTATGGCGCAGGCTTTTGGTTCTGAATGGGAATGGGAACATTTCTGGCGCATGACGGGTCTGCTCTCGATGGTACTGGCCTTTATGAATTTGTTACCTATCCCTGGCTTGGACGGCGGTTATGTAATGTTCCTGCTGTATGAAATGATTAGCGGCCGTGAACCAAGTGAAAAGTTCTTTGAAACTTCACTTAAGATAGGAATGGGATTATTGCTGGTTCTGATGGTGTATGTATTCTATAACGATATTGCGAAAGCGATAACGGGAGCGTTTTAATGAGTTTAAAGACGCAACCCTGCGGGTAGGTTAGATCAAGATACGAAAGTTTGAGCGCGGTGGCTCTTATTTTCGTGCTTTGTTCCAGATAATTTTCCA
>JBBRFP010000208.1:0-4683 GCA_038241465.1 Cytophagales bacterium
TATTCTGGTATCGAAAAAGATATCAGGCGGTGTTGAGAACGTGGGAAGGTCATAGTGTAATTATTGCAACGACGATCATCAGTTTCTTTATTGGAATATATGCGTTAAGGCATTTACCTTTTATTGATTTCAGGGCGTATCGGGTGGGGAATAATATTCCACAACAGATGTTGCCTGGAGCAGCGCCCATTGTGGAGTATGTATTTGAAAAAGATGGCAAAGAAGTGAAGACCGATAAATTCTTACCAGCCGAAGAAGGATACCAGTATAAGAACTCGCGAATACTCAATGAAGACGAGATCAAAGCGAAAATTACGGATTACTCCGTCAGCAGCGCAGATGGGGAAGATTTGACACAGACAACCTTCCAAGGTGCGCAATTGCTTATTGTGATGTATGATGTGAATAAGGCCTCCACAGACAATATCACTGAGATTAGAAATCTTACTATGGGCCTTGAGGGAAAGGTAAATATGCTTGTGCTCACTTCTTCTTCAGCGCAGGCAATGGAGGAGTTCCGTCATCAAAATCAACTTGCTGTTCCCTATGCTTTTTCCGATGCAACGGTGCTGAAAACAATTATTCGCTCTAATCCGGGGATCGCTCTTTGGAAAGATGGTACAGTGCTGGGCAACTGGCATTACTATGATACCCCATCGACCGACCGGGTGCTCGAACTTCTTAATAAGAAATGAGTTTTTTAGAATTCGGACTCAAAAACTGAGATGAAGATATTTTTATTGGGACTTCCTGGTTCTGGAAAAACAACGCTTGGAAAGCAGTTGGCCCAGAGACTCAATCTGCCCTTTGTAGATCTTGATGCTGAGATTGAGCGATCCGAAGGAGCGGCCATTCCAAAAATATTTGAGCAAAAGAAGGAGGACTATTTTCGTAAAGTAGAATCAAAAGAATTGAAAAAGTGGTGCCTGATGGATCATGACTTTGTCATGGCAACCGGAGGAGGGGCTCCTGTTTATTTTGATAACATAGAGACCCTAAATCGTGCAGGGTTGAGTATTTTTCTTGATGTGCCAGCCAGCGAGATCGCGCATCGCATTTTGGATACGAATATTGCTGAGAGACCTTTATTTGTTAAAGCACATCCCGAGAGCATCAAGGACCACGTGGAATTTATGCGCTCGCACCGACTGAGCTTTTATAAAAAAGCCCACTATACACTTTCAGGCAAATCAATTATGATAGAAGAGTTACTTGCTGCCGTTAAAACGGGAAACCAACGGTAAAAGCTATGGTTGTTGATTGATTCTTCATCGTCACCAGCGGGCTTGTATTCGAAGGTACATTGTAAGGCCTATACGAATTGCTAGTCCACCCATAGATGCCAGCCAAGTCAATATAAAACTCTGATGTTCTATAGCCGAATCCAATGGAACCTGAGTAATAGTCAACACTCACATCGTTTTGCAAAGTTTTGTATGGGTCTGGCATGACGCTGCCACCCACGCGGAAACGATAGTTATTTAATCGGAACTCACCGCCCATGCGAAGATTAAAAACATCGTTATACAGATTCTTAATATTTTGATTGTCGAAATTTGAGGAGGAGCCGTCTGAATAACTTGAATACTTTGAGCTGCCATAGCTCACATATTCCACATTACCTGTGATGATCGCTTTTTTTACAATGAAAAATGCAAATCCACCGTTGAATTTCCATGGGGTAGAAAGGTTGTGTTGAAACGATACCAAGTCAGTTTTGTAACTAACGTTGTTTAAAATTGTTCCTGGCGTGTATTCAAAATTCTGCCAGGTCGTATTCATGCTGGCGATGTATTCAGAACTGATTTGGTAGCTGGTAGGAGTCGCTATCGACAAACCAATTTGAACAAGATCCAGGGGACGAAAAATTGCACCCAGCGTAGCATTGATACCAGTCCCTGTCATATTAAATGATTCATTCAATATCAGTTTAGACATAGGTGAAACAGGAGGTGTAGCGCTAGGAAAAGGGTCAAGAAACGTCTCGCTATAGACAGCCTCTGATTTGTATTTAAATGACGCAAGCCCGATTCCAAGGCCAACAAAAAACTTATCGCTGAAATTTGCGCCGTAGGAAAAATTCCACTGACCCTGAGACCCCGTTGTTTTTACGACTTCCGTTTGAGTGGGCAGGTAGGGATAAACATCCGTGAAATATCTCGTTGGATCGCCAGTCGGATTGATCGCCGTTTCAGGCCCGATTAAATAATTGTTGTAGGCAAGCCCCGTCGGCGTGTTATAATTATAACCTGGACTATTAATGTTGCTGTCAAACTGAGCTTCAGTGTCTCCATCAGCATTGTTTAAGAAGTAGTCAATAATTGAGTTATCGTTGTTCTTGCCGTGGTAAGTAAAAGTATTATTATAATCACTGATCCTGTTATAGCTGACGCCAAACGTTCCTCCAAGAAATCCAGTCGTACCTTCTTTCCCTTTATGAAAAGCCATTCCAAGATTTGGAATGATGAGTGTGTTCTTACTTTGGTTATCCGTATTTCCTAAGTAGGAGGACGCTGAACTCGTCATCGTATAACCAGGCGTAAACGAGAACTCCGATCGATTATACATACCAAGACCAGCCGGATTAGAGGAGGCAGAGCTTATATCTCCCCCAAGTGCGGTTTGACTGCCACCCATTCCAAGTATCCTGGCAGTTCCACCTGGCTGAGTACGACTTAGAAACAGCGCTTCACTGGCAAAGCTTGGAACCTGCGCCCTTATTTCTTTCACGCCAAGCAATACCAAGGCCGCGATCGTTAAAACGACCTTAAATTTCATAGTAAATGTATTTTGATTTAGTTTCTGCCGCGTGAACCGCCACCGCCGCCACCTGAACTTCCGCCGCTACCACCACTTGAGCTTCCGCCGCCGGAGGAACCACGTGAGCCACCTCCTGCATTACTTCCGCCAAAGCCTGAATTAGAATTAGACGAACCGGATCCAAATGATCTGCTTCCGCTATTATCCCATCCGCTGCTTCTTCCAGCATTCCCTGTGTTATTGCTTCCTCCGCTCCATGTACCACGGCTACCACTTCCCCAGGTGGAAGTATTAGATGATCTTGATCCATTGTTTGAATCATACGCACTACGTGAAGTGCCCGTTCCAGCTGCGTTGCTTCTCCAGCTACGATCGTAATAATTGTTTGTTCCTCCAGAAGCAACCCTTCCGCCGGCAACTCCGCCACGACCCGTGCCTGCGCCAGTAACAGTGCTTGCACTACGACCTCCGTTTGAAACGTAATTGTTATTCACGTTGCTTGAACGAGTAGCATATCTTCCGTTTACTGTTCTGTTTCCTGCATCTGCATTCACAACCACGATGGTACTTCCGTAACCGTAACCGCTATATCCGTATCCGTAAGGATTATAACCATACATGTTGCCGTAGCCCATCCCCATACCACCGTACAGGCCAGATCCGTAGAAGCTTCCGAAACCATATCCCATTCCCATACCCATGTAAGAACCCATGCCATAGCCCATGCCCATTCCATAAGGATAGAAGTTGCTCATTGAACCATATCCACCGTAGCCAAAAGAATTATAACCTCCGTAAGGCGAGTATCCATAAGGACTTCCGAATCCGCCGTAACCCATTCCATTATTCATTCCGTTATTATAGAACGAATTATTGTAGGCGCTGTTTCCGTAGTAATTGTTGTACCCGGTGTTGCCACCGTTATAAAGATTGCCGTTAACATTAGTCGGCTGATAGTTTGTGAGAAAGTAATCCGGCTCATTCTGAACAACAGAAGTTCCATTCTTACTCTGTGCATTATACTCTGGATTTACTCCGCGACCGGAATAGCTATCCGACGGATTTACTGGGTTCGTACGAACCGCATTAATATCTTCTTCCTGATTGCGCTTTGACCACGCAAGTTCCGTCCGCTCATTTACCACAGCACGATCCTTCTTGTTGAAATACATATCATCATCTTCCTGAGCCACTGCTGCAACTGACATTCCCAACATCAGAAGAGCTATCGAGTATTTCGTTTTCATAGTCATTGGATTTAATCTTATACACCTATTAACGTAAAGTTAGCAAGTATGGTGCCGTTTTTCAATGTTTTTTAAGTATGCATTTCGCTGATTCTGCGGCAAAAAAGTAGGTATTTCACACATTACAAGTTAAAAACGCAAAAAACAGCCATTCAGTGTCCCCTGCCTTATATTTACACCTCAAAATCGAATTAAAATTCAATTAAGAAATGTCTAAACAGATACCAACCCGTGCGGCAGATTACTCGCAATGGTATGTAGAAATAGTAAAAAGGGCCGATCTGGCAGAAAATTCAGATGTGCGAGGCTGTATGGTGATCAAACCCTACGGGTATGCTATTTGGGAAAAAATGCAGCAATCACTGGATAAGATGTTCAAAGATACCGGGCATGTGAATGCGTATTTCCCGCTATTCGTGCCAAAAAGCCTTTTTGAAGCTGAAGAAAAAAATGCCGAGGGCTTTGCTAAGGAATGTGCGATCGTTACACACTACCGACTAAAAACCGATCCGAATAATAAAGGCAAGCTTATCGTCGATCCGGATGCGAAGCTGGAAGAAGAGTTGGTGGTACGTCCTACGAGCGAAGCAATTATCTGGAGTACGTATAAGAAGTGGATTCAATCCTATCGTGACCTTCCGATCTTAATAAACCAGTGGGCGAACGTTGTGCGATG
>JBBRFP010000209.1:0-4682 GCA_038241465.1 Cytophagales bacterium
ACTGTCGTGGTACACCCTTTCGGAAAAAAATAATGATTTTTTCACCATTGAGAAGAGCTCTGACGGCAAAGTGTTCAGTGCGTTGCGGACTGTAAAAGGTGCAGGCACCAGCTTGGCAAGAAACAACTATGAAATAACAGATGGAGAACCTTATCGTGGCACTTCTTATTATCGCTTAAATCAAACTGATTTTGATGGCAAGAAAACTACTCATTCGATCGTTGTTGTTCACTATGATGTAGCCTTCTCTTCGACGGTTCAGCTATATCCAAATCCTACAGTTGGAGATTTTGAATACTCTTCGGAAGAAGAAATTACGATGGTCGAGGTCGTTGATCTCACTGGTCACGTTGTCTATAGAAAAGCATTGTCGATTATCAATAGAGAAGGAAAAATTGAGGTTGCTATTCTAGCCTCTGGTACGTACATCGTTCGTTTCTTTACAATATCGAACAAGGTTGAGCAACTGAAGCTTGTGAAGTTCCAGTAGACTCAGCATACGATGAATTTTGAACTCACCTTCGAAAAAAGAGAAAAATATATTTTTATAAAAGGGAAGGGAGTAAGAAAAGATCTTACAGCTGTTTTCGAGAGTACACAAGCATTCACTAAAATTGTAACTGATAATAATATGAGATTTGTGCTGTTGGATTATTCCATGGTAACCACTCACTCATCGAACGCTAACGTCTTTAATATCACTCGACTTTACGAGAGAGAACAAGTATTGTCAAAAGTATGTGTGGCGTGCATTTGCAACCCGGATGAATTCGGTCTGGAGAAATTCTGGGAGGATATCACGGCCAAGCGTGGTTATGAATTTAAGGTATTTAAAGAAGCGGGTAACGCGGAGAGATGGTTATTGAAACAAGTCCAGCGCTTTGAACGCGATCAACCGTGACACGTACCACTCGTATCTTCGATTTCGTTACCTATTTTCGCTAGCGATTCCTCCAGCTCTTCCATGCACCTGTCGACCACAGTGCAACAAAAATCAATACAAATTGAAACGGCAACCTCATCCACCTTGCAAGATCTGAATTCAATCCAAAGGCATCTCTGTGCTCTGTCAATTGTGCAATGTTTCCAGGAAAGACTAACACGAAAAAAAGGGCGACGATCCATCCTACCTGATGTCTGTATTTTGTAAGAACCAATAGTGAGACACCAAGCATTATTTCAACTATCCCCGATAGGATTACAACAAGGTCCGCATTGAGCGGCACCCACGGCGGTACTTGAGCCTGAAACTCTATTCTATCCCACGTCAAGTGACCCGCCCCGGCAGTCAATAAAAAGATACCTAGAATGATCCGGAAAATATTTTGAGTACGAGTTGTCATGCAGATTTTATTCGTTACGCTGGGAAAACACCTTAGAGAAAGTCAAACAAGTAATTGATCTTAAGAAAAAATAAAATTAGCCAGTAGCGCCCATCGACTATCCCTGATCAGTAGAAAGACCTCCCATCAACCCGATGAAATCTTTTTGCGTCAACGGTTTGAATATATAACGCAACACGCCATTGTTCTTTGCTTTGACCACATCCCTATCATTTTCTGACGAGGACATCATAATTATTTGAATATTCTCTTTTGAAGGAAACTGTAGTTTATTATACAATTCAAGGAATTCAAATCCATCCATGATCGGCATGTTGATATCCAGAAAAATAAAATCCGGTAACGGGTTCCCAGATTTATAGTAGCCATCAAACATGCTCAGGGCTTCCCTGCCGTTAGTAGCTGTTTCAATCTTATCGACTAACCCGGTAAGCTGCAAATTCTTCTTATTGACAAAATTACTGACAGTGTCGTCGTCGATGAGGAGGACATTCTTCATTGTGCAATATCAGAAAATAAATCGGTGTAAGCGTGAAATTACGCCTCACTACGTTTATTGTCAACAAATCTTCATTTTGACGGCCTCCACCTTGGCGCACACCCGACCCCACTACATCGCTGCCCCGTGCTTGAAGGGTTGGTTCCATCAGCGTTTACAATCCAAACTTCCGCATAGGCATTGGGATCCGATTGCTTTTTTCCATTGATATCCCATTCGAAAGCGATGCGGACTCCATCACACGACCAACTGGTGTCTCCTGATTCATATGGTACATCGAAGTGGGTGATCTGACGTATCTCACTTCCGTCGGCGTTCATAGTGAATACATTCAACTTATCGCCACCTTCGCGGTCAGAACCAAAGGAGATCTTTGTGCCATCGATAGACCAGGCAGGATCTCCGTTGTTACTAGAGTCTGTCAATTGTTTACTATCGGAGCCATCAACGTTCATCGTTAAAATATTCATGAATCCATTTCGAAAACCCATGAATACTATTTTATCCTTTACTGACCAACGCGGCTCAACACTGAACCCTATGCCACCAAGTATTGAGTGGTCGTCCGACCCATCAAGGTTCATGATTCGGATTTCAGTTCTTGGCATCACGTTTTGCGTTATCGGATCAAGCACTCTGGTATAAATAATTTTGCTTCCGTCGGGAGACCAACTTGGTGTAACATCATATCCAGGAATTGGCGAAAGTCTTTGCAAGCCATTGCCATCAGCATTAATAATGTAGATACCCGATCCATCCTTACCCCTTGTGAAAGCAATCTTAGAGCCATCAGGCGACCAGCTTGGGTAATCCTCACTTTCAGAAGTAGAGGTGAGTCGAGACGAGTGGATACCACGCCCATCGTTGCCGATATCCATCAGGTAAATATGATTGATGCCACCCTCCATGTTTACAAAGGCCATAGTTTTATTTGAGGGTGGCGCAGGGTCATTGCCAGAGCAACCCGCGACTAACAAAATAAGCTGTACATAGCGAAGCATTAATTTCAAAATAGGTTGTTTCACACTGCATGAGACACAAATGGAAGTATTGAAGGTTGCAGTTGATCAGGTAATAACTAAATCAACCCAGGCTAAAGACCAATTTTTCGCTTTAAATAAGCCTAATCCTAAGGCCGACGATGAGCGCAGCGGCTGTGGGGCCGGCTGATCCTCCTCAATATTTTCGCTTATGATTATGATGAAGGTTAGAAGTAATTTTCTCTTTTCAACACTCACACGAAATTTAATCCGGCATTGATTCCTTTGCCATGCGCCAGTTATTACCACAGGCCCGTTTGCCTAGCCCCAACCTCCGACCCCATTGCGTGGTTGATCACGCTATTTAAGAAGAAGAAATAAAAAGTCTAGTTTTACAACTGAAATTTTTAATTCAAATCGATATTCATTGAAAGCAACGCTACTGATTATTGGAGTTCTCTCCGTCATTTCTCTGGTTCTTCTCATCAGCTTTTTTCATCGCATCGGTAAGCCGGTGAATGCCGCTCTTTCAGATGCTTACTACCATCACGCATGGAAAAGTAAGATCGTCTATTCTCCCATGGGAAACTGGTTTGAGCTAGGATATAAGGAATTGGAAGCCGATCCAGTATCGTTCATGGTACTTTCGAAAGAATTCGGCAAAGACCGAACATCTATCTTTTGGAAGGGTACTCCACAAAAAGTACACCACCCCAGTTTTACAGTAGATACACAGCGAATACCAAGAGATTCATTCCATGTTTATAATGATTTCGGTTATGGCGATTCACTCTTTGTCATTGACGACGCTGACCCCATCAGCTATGAGCCATTCCAACTTAACAAAGACATGTACTACAATCATTGGGGAAGAGACAAGAAATCCGTTTTTATAGATGGGAAGCGAATCGATGTTGATCGCGCAACATTTGTTCTACTGAACAAAACACTCGCTGCCGATGCGGCAAATCTCTACAGTATCGACATGAATTACGAACATGAACCAGGATCACCAGAAGGTATTCAGGTGGTGAAGAGAGCGGATAATCCTGGCGGTGTACCACACGTCATCTCTGATACATATCTGCAAATCAACAATGCTCTTGTGATGTCAAACTGGAAGAACGTCTTTTCAATGATAAACTTTGATCGAATTGATTCCGTAAGAGTTATTGATGAAAGAAATATTGTTGTTAATTTAACAATACTAGTGAGCGACGGCGATCGGCTCCCTGACGTCGATGTCCCAAGCCTTGAAATATTGAATCGTGATTTTCTGAAGGATAAGTTCAGTGTTTACTATGATCGAAACAAAATAGCACTTGCAGACCCGTTAACTTTTACGATGGTTTCTGAATACTATTCCAAAGATGAAAAGCACGCATTCTATAAGGCTCAGGTACTAGAAGGAGTTGACCCGGAGAAATTTACGTACGAGTATTCTACCGATATTGCTGGTGATGGAAAACTAAAGTTTAAGGACGGAATAAAATTATTTTAGATACTTCTCGATTTCACCAGATATCCAAACAGCGCTGCTGTGAAGAACATGATCAGGCTATAGAACGCTGGTGGAACTGCCATCGACGAATTGGCCAACACACTCAGAGCAATGTAAATCGCCAGTGTGCCATTGTGAATACCGATCTCCATACCGATCGCGATAGCTTGCTTCTTCTCGATGCCCAGCCAGCGCGGAATAAAATAACCTGATGCCAGACTGAACAAGTTGAACAGCAGGACAGGCACACCCAGAATTGCGAAGTAGGTAGCCAGCAGTTGTTTCTCTCGTAACGTCACAGAAACAATAATGACAATAAGAATCAATGCTGAAGCAATTTTGACAGGTTTTGCCATTCG
>JBBRFP010000210.1:0-4676 GCA_038241465.1 Cytophagales bacterium
TATATAGATGAGTAAAGTTACCTATAATTAAGTAGTAATATTATTGAGGGAAATACAAATTAAAGGTCGCTCCCAGCCCTATCTCGCCAGATGCTGTAATAAATCCTTCGTGGTTCGCCATTATTCGCTGACATAGTGCTAGGCCCAGTCCTTTCCCTTCATATATATCCTCTTCATTATGAAGCTTTTGAAACAGGATAAATATCTTGCTGGCGTACTCTTTTTCAAAGCCAATGCCGTTATCGGTAAGACTAATCACCAGATAGTTTTTTTCCGGATTCAATGCTTTATTCTCTCTTCCTTCCAGGATTTTTGAAGAGATATTAATTACAGGATTCACGCCGTGTTTTGAAAACTTGATAGAATTGGAAATGAGTTCAGTGAAAAGAATTTCTAATTGATGACTATAGCCAAAGATTGTCGGTAACGATAGAACAGTGAGAGTTGTTTTACTTTCCAAAATGGAGGCAGCGAGTTTTGTCTCTGCCTTTTGAATAGCCTCTGTAAGATTTACATCTTTAATTTTACCATCGGGCGTTGAAAGACTTGTGAAGGCAGAAAGATCGGCAATCAATTCCTTCATCCGCGATGCATTTGCATCAATTCGTCTAATGATCGGCATCATATCTTCAGGAACCCGCGCCTGGAATTTAATAATCAACGCATCACTGAATATCCTGATCCTGCGAAGCGGTTCCTGAAGATCATGAGATGTGACATACGCAATCTGCTGCAGCTCTGCATTCGAACGGTTCAATGCATGAAATCGAGTTTCCAATAAATTCTGGGCAGCCGTTCGTTCTTTCAGTTCCTTCATCAGCAAGACAAACGATAAAAGCGATGCAATGGCCGTGATTGCAATGATCGCTTTAAAATAGGAGGGCGTAATTTTTTCAAACTCAAGTTTCTTTTGTGCACTGAGGGTCAGCATATTTTGCTCTTCTGTGATAATTCGGTTTATAATTATCCTGAAGTGATCCATCCTGGCTTTGCCTGCTTTGAGCCGAGTGTTTAGTGTCCCTGTTGTCATTAGCGGAGCACGGTTAATGATCTCTTCCAGAATGTGCAGCCGGTCCCATATAACGGCTTGCAAGGTGTCAAGGCGGGCGCCCTGGTTCGCATTGTCTGACTCGAACTCTTTCAGGCTGTCGAGAATCAAGGGTAATTCACCCCTCGCGTAAAGCAACGGTTCGAGGAAACTTGAATCCTTGGTCAACAGGAAACCTCTTTGCCCAGTTTCCGCATCTACTACCAATGAGTGAACCTTTTGCAGATTATTCATCATCGTCTGTGTACGCTCTACCAGCGACGAATATTCCGAATAGGAGTTCAGACTGTTAAATAGAAGCAGTGAAAAGGATAGCAGTACCAGTAGTGAAACCCCAAATGCAATAGAATAGAGTTGACGTTTTTGCATAGTAAGGTTTAAAGTGTAGAATATTTTCTACAGTTGTAAGTTATATGTTTAAACACCATATACTGAGCAAAGCTATTCCATTTTTCGTTTATTAATGATAATCAATTAGTTAGGGGCTATTCAGGGAATGATTTTGGCATCTCATATTTTCTGGCTTCTGCATTGCCTGTTCCATACTACAAACCTAAAACGCTTAACGTTATGCTCAAGCAAATTGGAACTCAGAAACAACATTTCAATGTCTTGCCACAACAAATCCAACTGCTAAAGTTATTTCATTTAACAACGCTTGAATTGCAACAGAGAATTCAGGAAGAGTTGAATGACAATCCGCTTCTGGAGGAAGATGTAAACGAGGAAGACAAGCTTTCAGCGGAGGATTCAAAAGACGAGGTTCAGGATTACCAGGATGAGGAGGAGTATGCATATGACGATATTCCTGATTATAAACTTGAGCACAACAACTACCTGGCTGAAGATAATTCACAACGTCCATTTGCAGAGCAACTGGATTTCAGAAAGACGCTGAAAGAAACAATCGCGGTAAATCTTAACAATAAAAAAGAAAATATCATTGCTCAGTTCTTAATTGACTCACTTAATGAAGAAGGTCTTTTAGAACAGGATGCATCGGCTATCGCCGATGATATTTCTTTTCAGAATCATATCATTGTTGAAGCGGAAGAAGTAGAGCAAATTCGCCTCAAATTACAGCAAATTGAACCTTATGGAATGGGATGCCGTACGATCAAAGAATTCCTGCTGTTCCAGCTTAAAAGAATGAAGCCAATTGATGCGGTAAAGAATGGTATCAGCCTATTAAGTGAACACTTCCAGGATCTTTCGCATAGAAATATGGAAAGGATTGCTGCGAAAATTCAGATCACAGAAGATGCGCTGCGTGATGTTATTCGTCTTATCGGAACTTTAAACATGAAGCCTTTTGCAGAATTACAGTCATCCGTTGCAGCCCCGCAGATCATTCCTGATTTTATAATTGTTGAGAATGGCGACAAGCTTGCAGTTTCGCTGTACCGTCAACGCTCATCAACTTTATTCATCAACCAGTCGTTGACAAAGATGTTGGAGAAAGAAAAGAAAGCGGACAAGGCAACCGTAACGTACCTGAAAGGCAAGATGAATTCCGCGCAATGGTTCGTGGATGCAATCAAGCAACGCGAAACGACGATGATGAAGATCATGACCGAGATAATGAAGTTTCAAGCAGATTTCTTCAAGGAAGGTGATATCCGTCTTCTCAAACCAATGATCCTGAAGAACATTGCCGAAAAGATCGGAATGGATATTTCAACGATATCCCGAATTACATGTAACAAGTACGCAGACACACCCTTTGGCACTATTTTATTAAAGAGCTTATTCTCTGAGGGAGTGGAAAACGAGCAAGGTGAAATGATCAGCAACCGGGTTATTCAGACAGCAATCGAGGAAGTGGTAAAGGCAGAAGACAAGCACGCACCCTACACTGATCAGCAACTGGTGTCAATATTATCTGGCAAGGGATTCGATATCGCCCGTCGTACGGTTTCCAAGTACCGCGAGCATCTTCATATACCAATAGCTCAAAGGAGAGCGGCCTGGCACTAGATTATTGCGGTTTTTACCGTATATATGGTGGCTAGGTGATAACTTAGATCTTCCGATTAACACAAATAGACGCAATGCAAAAAATATTAGTGATTGATGACGACCGTGACATGCGGTTTCTCCTGTTACGCTATTTGAAAAAAAATGATTTTGATGTTTTTGAAGCGGAGAGCGGAAAGGCTGCTTTGGCTCTTCTAACGAAAACGCAACCTGATCTCATCCTTTGTGATTTCAAGCTTGGCGATATGAACGGCAATGCACTTTTAAAAGAAATAAAGGATACACATCTCGACATTCCTGTGATTATCATTACGGGATATGCGGACATAAAGATTGCGGTTGAAGTCATGAAGCTCGGAGCGTATGACTATGTAATTAAGCCACTCATACCGGATGAAATTCTTTTAACCATCAGGAAGGCACTGGCCGGTGTTGCCAAAGATGAACCAATTCCTGCCAAAGCGATACTCAATTCAGTGAAAGAGATGCCGGGCACAACGGTGTCCGGACAATACATTTTTGGGGACAGTCCTGTATTCAAAAGTCTGCTGGAACAGATCAATCGCGTTGCACCAACGAATTACAGCGTTATTATTTACGGTGAAACTGGAAGCGGTAAAGAAGCAATTGCACAGGAGATTCATAAAAAAAGTTCTCGTAAGTCGAAGCCATTTGTAGCGATTGACTGTGGTGCGTTGTCGAAAGAATTGGCGGGTAGTGAACTATTTGGCCACGAGAAGGGAGCGTTTACGGGTGCCCAGGCGCAGAAAATCGGAAACTTTGAGATTGCGAACGGTGGTACCATCTTTCTGGATGAGATCGCCAATCTGCCATACGATGTTCAGGTCTCGCTGCTTCGCGTGGTTCAGGAACGAAAAATGAGACGTGTGGGTGGGACGAAGGATATTGATCTTGATGTAAGAATTCTTGTGGCCAGTAACGAGTTGCTATGGGATAACACCCGCCAGAACAAGATGCGTTTCAGGGAAGATCTCTATCACCGATTTAATGAATTTACAATTACCGTTCCTGCGTTGCGCGACAGGAAAGATGATATCAAGATATTTGCTCAGCATTTTCTTGCACTTACAAATAGTGAATTAAACAAGAATGTGAAGGGATTTACGGCCGAAGTGGATGAGATCTTTAAAAATTATATTTGGTACGGAAATCTTCGTGAGCTTAAAAATGTGATTAAGCGAGTTGTGCTATTAACGGATAGCGAATACATTGAAGCGCGGTCCTTACCATTTGAGATATCCAATTTTTCAAAGCTCCTTTTTCAAAGCGAACCGCAGGCTTTACCTGATCGATTGATCGATCATTCTTTAAGTAACGGTGCTGTTGTTCCTGCACCACATGGTCTGCCCCTGCGCATCACAGAAACGATCAAAGGGGCAAGCCTTGACGCCGAGTATGAATTAATCCTGAAGGTTTTAAAAGAGGTAAAGTTCAATAAAACCAAGGCAGCTAAGATCCTGAATATTGACAGGAAAACTCTGTACAACAAGCTGGATGAGTATAAGTTACTGAGTGGAAATTAATTTTTTTTGAGGCACTGCCATGTCTGTAGACAGGGAATCTTTTAGCATTAACAACCCGAAAGGAATTTTCGATTCTGAAGATGATGCTTTCCAACAAAGCATTTATG
>JBBRFP010000211.1:0-4674 GCA_038241465.1 Cytophagales bacterium
AATTTCAGCGGTTTTGAAAGAAGCGAGGGAAAAAGGAACTTTTACCGCCTAACATTTTAAACTAGAACATCATGGCAAGGAACAAAAACAGGATTCAGGTAATTTTAGAGTGTACCGAGCACAAGGCTAGCGGTATGCCCGGCATGAGCCGTCACATCACCACGAAGAATCGTAAGAATACTACTGAGCGTATTGAATTGAAGAAATACAATCCGGTCATGAAAAAATATACGTTACACAAAGAAATTAAATAACCATGGCAAAGAAAGTTGTTGCATCTCTTAAGAAAGTTGATGGAAAGCAATTCGCAAAAGTAATCCGTGCTGTCAAGTCAGAAAAAACTGGCGCGTATACATTCAGGGAAGAAATTGTACCTGCGGAATTAGTGAAAGAAACACTCGCCAAGAAGAACTAATAAGCAGTAGAATCTTATTTGAAAGTCCGCCAGCTAGCGGACTTTTTTTATTACCTATCTTTTCCACTTCAAAATTATGGCACTGTTCGGCAACTTGTTTTCCAAAGACAATAAAGAATCCCTCGACAAGGGGCTGGAGAAATCCAGCGAAAGCTTTTTTGGAAAGCTGGGCAAAGCATTGGTTGGTAAATCAACTGTTGATGACGACGTACTGGATAACCTGGAAGAAATTCTGGTTGGATCCGATGTGGGTATTGAAACAACATTAAAGATCATCGCCCGCATTCAGGAGCGTGTGGCGCGGGAGAAATATATTGGCACAAGTGAGCTTGACCGTATTCTCCGAGAAGAGATTGCAGCTCTGCTTTCTGAGAACACCACGAAGGATCTGGGCGGCTTTGACACACCTCCGGGCGTGAAGCCTTATGTGATCATGGTAGTAGGGGTCAATGGTGTTGGAAAAACCACCACCATTGGAAAGCTTGCGGCTCAGTTTAAAAAGAATGGCAAACAGGTTATTCTCGGAGCGGCGGATACTTTCCGTGCCGCGGCCGTTGATCAATTAAAGTTATGGGGACAGCGGGTTGGTGTACAGGTCATCGCCAAAGGAATGAACACCGATCCCTCTGCAGTAGCTTTCGAAGCAGTGCAGGAGGGCGTGAAGCAAAATGCCGATGTTATTATTATCGATACTGCTGGACGTCTTCACACGAAAGTTAACCTGATGGCCGAGCTGTCAAAGATTAAAAGGGCTGTTGAAAAAGTTATCCCCACAGCGCCACACGATGTCATGTTGGTGCTCGATGGCAGTACCGGTCAGAATGCAATGGTGCAGGCGCGTGAATTTA
This sequence comes from Cytophagales bacterium, assembly GCA_038241465.1. Classification (GTDB taxonomy): domain Bacteria; phylum Bacteroidota; class Bacteroidia; order Cytophagales; family Cyclobacteriaceae; genus ELB16-189. The sequence continues at coordinate 1,264 of JBBRFP010000211.1, forward strand.
CAAAAGCAACGGAAGTAACCTGCCTGGCTATCACTAAACTTGATGGCACTGCAAAGGGTGGTGTTGTGATCGGAATCTCAGAAGAGTTTAAAATTCCTGTAAAATTTATTGGAGTGGGCGAAAAGGTAGAGGATCTGCAGATCTTTAATAAAGTTGAATTTGTCGATTCGCTATTTGGGAAGAAGGCATCGCGTTGATTGCAAGACTCGTAATTTCGATGTTCAACATTTGGTATTTTTTGTTCGACATTCAAAACACGAAACAAAAACTCCATGCGTAAAAATTTCGAAGTAAGTGCTACTTGGAAATCGGCTTCTTAACATTCACAACTCCAAATCTCCAAAACACCTGATAGTTAAATCCAAAGACAAGTCCATCGTCATTTGAGCCGACTCCCGGAATATCAAATGATTTGAATTTTGTGTCACCACTAGTACCGACGGCAAATTTCATTCTGCCGGTATAGCCCATCCAGAATTCCTTCCAGATTTTTACACGCAATCCAGTGACGAGCTCACCCCATCCCGCTGTTACTCCAGTGTTTTGAAGGGACTCTGTTGATCCGGGAAAATAGGTATCACCCGGAAAGATCAGCGTTGCTGATTCATTGTAAAAAGAACGGCCATACCGTAGTCCAAAAAAGAACATGTTCCGGTCTGGATCCTTTTTTAGAAAATTTATATCAGCGCCTAAACGGAAATAGTTTCCATTATTTTCATAGCGGCCATAGTTACCATAACCAATGTCATAGGCGCGTGCCCACTGGCCAATGTCCACTGCAAAATACAATTTTCCGAAATCGGCATCGCCATTGATCTCCCAGCCGGCAAACTTATTGGATGGTGTGTTTTTGGTGACCGGGGTTTTTATTAAACTGATAAGATCGGTACCGATTCTAAAAGATCTATATAGAAATTTCTCTTTCAGACTATCCGGCTTTTTTGGACGCGGTCTTGAAGCAATCGTATCCTCTTGTTGTTGAAGACCTGTCGTCTGCTGATTATCTGTTGACCGCTGTGCAATCCCATTGATCACGAGCAAGCAAAACAGAATGCTAAAGCTTGATTTCAATATTGATTGCTTCACTGGGGCTTAAAGTTCGGTTTACTACTAGCGGTTTTTCCCTAAATGAAAATTCAGGTACGTCAAGATTTGAAATGAGTTTGTAGGGAGGACAGGTTGTACTGACGATTATATTTTGAGCAGTATAGCTTATGGTAAACGATGATTTTCTCTTCTTTGGAATTGAGTCAAGATAGAAATAAGTGTATTCGATTTCATAAGAAGTTTGCTCAGCCTCTGGGTTCACTGGAACTTTAAACGTAGACAGAGCATCCTTGGTAGAATAGGTACCGGTTAATCCAGAAATTCTAATAGAAGAAAAAACAGCTTTTGTCACGGCATTGGTCGAATCCCTGAGTCGCAGTTGTACGAGGTTCGTGCCTGCCTTGACGCAATCTGGCTCAGAAAGACACGCCGAAGCCAATATAACCAGAACAAATACAGGTAAAAATCTCACGAAATGGAATTAATTTTCAAATATAGAGGTTCACCGCTCAAACCAATTAATTTTGTATCCTCAAATATCATACCGGTGCGCGTAAAGGGAAACAGGAAGACCAAAGTAAATATCGTAACCATGGGTTGTTCGAAAAATCTCGTGGATTCTGAAGTTTTACTTACCCAGTTAAGGGGGAACAATATTGACGCTGTGCACGAGTCAAAAAAAGATGATGCCAATGTAGTAGTAATCAATACTTGCGGCTTTATTGACAATGCTAAGCAAGAATCTATTGACACTATTCTTCGCTATGTAGACGCCAAGGAAGAAGGGCTTGTGGAGAAGATCTATGTTACAGGCTGTCTGTCACAACGCTACAAAGACGATCTCGAAAAGGAAATTCCACTGGTCGATGCATGGTTTGGTACCCGTGACTTATCGCGTCTGCTAAAGACCCTTAATGCAAATTATAAGCATGAGCTTGTGGGGGAGCGTATCCTCACCAATCCTAATCATTACGCTTATTTAAAGATCTCAGAGGGCTGCGATCGTCCTTGTTCTTTTTGTGCCATTCCTTTAATGCGTGGAGGACATGTTTCAAGACCAATCGAAGAACTTGTATCGGAGGCAAAGAATCTAGCGAAAAATGGTGTGAAGGAATTATTGCTCATTGCTCAGGATTCAACCTACTACGGGCTTGATCTTTATAAGAAAAGAAGTCTTGCTGATCTGTTGAAAAATCTTTCAGACGTCGAGGGACTTGAATGGATCAGACTGCACTATGCTTTCCCTGCGGGCTTTCCGATGGATGCTCTTGATGTAATGGCTGAAAGAAGCAACATCTGCAACTATATTGATATTCCGCTCCAGCATGGTTCAAGTGACATTCTAAAAATAATGCGTCGTGGTATTACGCGAGAGAAGACACAACAATTATTGGATGTGATCCGGGAGAAAGTACCTGGCATCGCTATTCGCACAACACTCATTGCCGGACATCCGGGTGAAACGGAAGAACACTTCGAAGAGATGATGAAGTTTGTAGAACGATCACGTTTCGATCGTCTTGGTGTTTTTTCATATTCACATGAGGACAATACACATTCTCATACAATGCCGGACACGATTCCAGCAGAAGTAAAGCAGGAACGAGTAGATGCGGTGATGGAATTGCAACAGGGAATTTCTCTTGAATTAAATAAAGAAAAGATCGGTCAAATCCATAAGGTATTGATCGACCGTAAAGAGGGTGGAAATTTTATCGGCCGGACAGAATCTGATTCACCGGAAGTAGATAATGAAGTAATCATCAAATCAAAAAACTACCTGCGGATGGGCGATTTTGCTCACATTAGAATTACCGATGCCTCTGAATTTGATTTGACGGGAGAAGCAATATAATATCCTATCAACCTTAGGGGAAATTTACCGTTATTCGACCTATGCTTTCTATAAAACATTTCCGTTGTTGAATATGCGTCTTCAGAAGGTTCCATTCAGGGGCACCCACTCATTTACTGAATTTTTTCTGAAGTACATTGAATGTGATGCGACCCTAGCGCCATTCTATTCTCAGTTCCCGGAGATTAAAAACTTTGAAAAATTAATAACGCCAAAATCTTCCTTTCCGGAGTCATCAAGAAAAGTTCTCGTAGAAACACTTTATCGTCAATATTCAAAAATAAAAGATCAGTCTGAGCCCGTTAAGAAAAACATTCAGGCATTACTTGATAAGAAAACATTCACCGTCATTACTGGTCATCAATTAAATATTTTCACTGGGCCCCTCTATTTTATTTTTAAAATCGTTACGGTTATTAATACTTGTAAGAAGCTCAAAGAACAATATCCTGATTTTAATTTTGTGCCAGTCTACTGGATGGCTTCGGAAGATCATGACTATGAAGAAA
>JBBRFP010000212.1:0-4665 GCA_038241465.1 Cytophagales bacterium
GATGAAAACCCGGTTAATTGGGCGCCTCAAAACCATAGCTGCAATGCTAACACGGCCTATGAAGGATTAAATGTTGTTGCCACAAGAGATATTGCCGCTGGCGAAGAGCTGACACTTGATTACGCTTTGTTCCTCGATGACAATCTCGAACCGTTTGTCTGCATGTGCGGAAGTGCCAACTGCCGTGAGGTCGTTTCCGGCGCTAAGGAAAACGTCATCACTGGTGCCGGTCGATTGAAAGCAAGATCGTCCAGGAGACAGGACATTCTGGTTCCCGTGCCGGTAGCAGCCAATCTTGCCAAGAGAAGCATGAGGCCACCAAAGGGGATTTGAGTCGTTAACGATTAACCGTTAACGGTTAGCAGATAACAGTTGACCGAAAGCCGATCGAATGATCATCCTTATCATTCTAAACTCAATGATCTTCCTGGCTTTGTCAGGGATTCATTTCTACTGGGCCGGCGGTGGCCGAATGAGTTGGGGAACCGCGATACCTTCAAAGGCTGATGGAACTCCACTGATCAATCCGGGAATAATAGCAACATTGGTAGTGGCCTTTGGACTGCTACTGTTTGCGATCATTACCCTGAGTAACTCCAACCTCGTCCCTTTCGATATCAATCAGAGTTACATTATAATAGGAGACTGGATTATCATTATTATTTTCGCCCTACGCGCTGTTGGCGATTTTAATATGGTTGGATTCTTCAAGCGAATCAAAGGAACACCGTTCGCCATCAATGACACAAAATACTATTCGCCATTATGCTTATTCCTATCTTTAACGACTTTGGCAATAAAACTTAAATGAAACAAACCTATAATCCGTTAACCCACCATTTCGGCTCTCTACGTCTTCGGAACATTAGCCTATTACTGAGTTTCTTATTATTGGGAGTTTCCTCATCCTACGCTCAACTTTCTAAAGTCGAGAAGAAACTGGTAGCAAGTGTCGATGGTCATTATGCCGAATCCTTAAGGCTTCTGGAGGAAGTGGTAAACGTCAATAGCGGCTCCATGAATTTTGAAGGGGTTAGGAAAGTTGGACAGATATTCAGATCAAAACTCGATGCGCTTGGATTTCAAACCCGTTGGGTTGACGGTGCGGGTTTCAACAGGGCGGGGCATCTTATTGGAGAGCACAAAGGTAAAGGGAAGACCCTGCTTCTTATTGGGCATCTTGATACGGTTTTTGAACTTGCTAGTCTGTTTCAAAAATTTACTGCTGTGAACGACTCTACCGTTTCGGGTCCCGGTGTTGGGGACATGAAAGGTGGAGATGTTGTGATCATTCAATCGCTGCAGGCATTAAAAGACGCGGGATTATTAAAAGACATGAGCATCATTGTAGTGATGACAGGCGACGAGGAGCTTAGTGGAAAGCCATTGAGCCTTGCCAGGTATGATCTAATCGAAGCTGCAAAGACCGCTGACATTGCCATCGGATTTGAGGATGGTGCCGGTGATCCACGCACGGCAGTGATCGCACGTCGCAGTTCTTCTAATTGGGAACTTAATGTGACAGGTGTTCCAGCGCATTCATCACAGATATTTACAGAACAAGTAGGAGCAGGCGCGATCTACGAGGCGACCCGGATCATCAATGAATTTTACGAGGCACTCTCATCAGAAATCAATCTTACTTTTAATCCAGGAATGATACTCGGTGGATCTTCAGTGGAACACGATAAAAATATGGATGGTGGCACTGCCTATGGCAAAGCAAATATTGTTGCGAAACAGGTGATCGTCTCGGGCGATGTGCGAGCGATCTCTCCTGAGCAGCTTGCCAGAACCAAAACCACAATGAAGTCGATTGTAGAAAAGCACCGCCCACTGACGGCTGCGGAGATTATTTTTGCCGATGGCTACCCGCCCCTGGCACCGAGCGATGGCAACTATAAGCTTCTCAGTTATCTTAATAAGATTAGCAGCGATTTAGGTGCAGGCGGTGTCGTGGCAGTTGATCCGCGTAAGGCAGGTGCAGCAGACATCTCTTTCACAGCAGGCTATGTCGATATGGCAATTGATGGTCTTGGATTAGGCTCTTCTGGTGGACATACTATTAATGAGAAGGCGGATCCCAGGACGATAGCGCTTCAGGCAAAGCGGGCTTCCATACTTTTTTACCGATTGACCTCTGAGAAAATAACAGCAACAACTAATAGGTAATATTGAGAAAGCTATGAAACGGCGACAATTCATTCAATCACTTTCAACAACGGCAGTCACGTTGGGTTTGCCGATACTTACATCCGAAGCATCAACTGATAAAAACACTAATAATGCTATGAAGCGTAAAATATTTATTACCGGAGGAGGAACATGGAGAGGCTTTTCAAAGTATTTCATTGGTCTTACAGGTAAAGAGAACCCAAAAATTTGCTTTGTTCCTACTGCTACTGGAGATCGCGAAAGCAGTATCAATGATTTTTACGCCTCTTGCGAGGATATGCCCGTAAGGCCTTATATACTGAAGACATTCATCAGCTCATACAATACGAAGCGGAGTTTTGCGGACACCATCATGAGCATGGATGCGATTATCGTGGGGGGTGGCAACACAATGAACATGTTAGCAATTTGGAAAGCCCAGGGAATAGACGTGGCGTTACGCAAGGCGTACGATGCAGGGATATTAATGGCGGGTGGCAGTGCGGGGTCTTTATGCTGGTTTGAAAGCGGAACAACGGACTCACGTCCCATAGAGCTTTCTAAAGTGGAATGCCTCGGGTGGTTGAAGGGTTCACATTGCCCGCATTATGATGGCGAAGCAGGTAGAAGGCCGTTGTATCAGGGGTTAATAAAGAAAGGTGAACTTCCGCCTGGGTATGCCTGTGATAATTTTGCCGGGATTTATTTTGAAAATGAGCAATATGTCAAATCCGTAGCTTTGAATGATAAAAGCCATTCTTACTATGTAGAGGTAGTGGGAGGTAAGGTGAATGAAAAGGTACTCCCCATCGAAATAGTTAATTGATGGGCGGGAACTAAAGAAAGTTATTGCTAATCACTAGTAATTAACTGATAACAATTGCCAAACTACTCAAGCACATTCAACGTCACCCAATATTTATAAGCGATCAGTGCCTTGTCAGTCTTTGACAGCCTGTTCATATCCAGTTTGCTTACCGATGGAAGTATTGCTTTATTGATTTTGGAAAGAATTTTGAAAAGTGATTTCCGGATCATATTAAAGTTTGTACTTCAAAGATAGCGAATCTCAAGCATCCGAAATATGAACGGTCCGGGTGCCCTGTTTTAATTCCTTCAATAATCTGGTGTTTCAAGGCTTCGCTGTAACGGAGGACCACTCGGTTTTCTCATTCATAAGCTAACTAATGCATTCAGCAGAATAATGCCACCCAAACCCCCAACAACCAAAAAAAAGAGAAGGCTTATGGCCTTCTCTTTCTATTTAACAGCTGAACAAAAAACTATTTCTTCGCCCAAATTTCTACTACTGCTTTGTCCTTGTCCTTGTTAACCGTGTCATACCATAAGGTAACTTTTTCAATTACTCGTTGGTTTCCTTTCAGGTCAATCAGCTGACCATCATTATTTTTATTCATCTCTGCAGGGAGTTTTACATCCTGAGATTCTCCATTTGCAAAGTGAACGGTGACCTTATGAATATTAATTGTTCCGTTGTTGACTTTTATTTTCAGGGCGCTGTAAGCTTCCTGTTTGCTGGCGGTGACTACATCCCTATCGAGAGTAAAGTCGACTGTTTTAGTCCCGAGTTTATCCCACGTGAGTGAGTTTTGAGCCTTTGCTACTGATAGACTTCCAATAAATAGAGTCATAACAAAAGCTACTAAATAACTGATTCTAAAATGTATAGTTTTCATTTGTGTATTAGTTTGTTTAAATGATTATTCGTTGTCTTCGTAAGCATTTTTATCATGCTTGCTACCTGCAGATTTCTTTGGCACCTCTGCCAGTCGCTTCTTCATATGACTAAGCGAAGTGTCGGTTTGGCCGGTAAGATCTCTTGCTGATTTTTCCTCTTCCTTTTTACTTGGCTTTTTGAATAACGGTGCGCCCGGTTTGCTTTTTCCTTTTGGAAGGGGACTCGCTCCATGTGGATCGTTATTAACATGCTCTGTGTGTGCCATGATGTTGTTGGTTTATTTTAATAGTGAGCACTAAATCTATGCCAACGGAAGCAGGGCGTAGCGTATATATTAGAATTTTAAACCTTGTATATTTTTACGTTTGTCCACAAACCCAATGATCGGATACTACGATGAAACAAAAGATCGCCCCGATCTTTATATCGCTTGTTTAAGTTGTCCTGAATAATCCACAATCCATCTATTTGCGGATCCCCAGCAAATAGTCTTACCGTATCGCCATAATTGAAATTTCCTTTCCATCTCTTCAATAGATTTCTGGAAAGCGCTATCCAGCGCAATTGCTGAAGTTTAAGTTTTATTGTATCGATTTTTGCATTGCTGGCCGTAATCAGGGGAGTCATATCACACTGCTCGGGAGTGGGGTTGTACACGGTCAACGTCCTCAAAATGATTGGTGCTTCGTCGACTGTCGAGATTTTCACTACCACTCTTCTAATGGACGAAACCAAGGTTGGTTTCATTAGAAAAAAGCCCACTAGAACTGAAATAAGAACTATTCGTTTCATGCCTGCGTAGGCCAAAATAC
>JBBRFP010000213.1:0-4649 GCA_038241465.1 Cytophagales bacterium
GGGAACGTGACATGGAAGAAATTTTCGCTCAGCGATGCAGCCCTGGATAGCCTATACTCCGTGTTGAAAGAAAATAAATTTGATCAGATAGCGTCAACCCTCGACACCCTTACTCTTGATCGCGGGGGCATGGACGTGTACGTTTACTGGGAAGGAGGTCAGCGCGGTGTAACTGCCAACGATTCAGGACAAATGTTCATTAAAGAAGAATCTTCGAAGCAGTGGGGTGCGGTGCTTCGCTACCTCGACACGCTAATTCCTGCTCAGTAATTTACTTAAGCTTTGGTTGCTTCATTGGTTAAATCGAACTGGGACTGATTGTTCAAGTATCTTACCAAGGCGTGTCCCATGGCAAATAATAAAATAATTGTCGCTGATACCAGCGATGCGAGCCCAATGTTGGGATAATCAAACTGTCGTTCATCCCAAATTCCTACAGTTGCCCACACAATCACCACGACATAGATATAGTTGTTCAATCTGACATCGACTATAATGGCGAGCAGGGAAGCAAGAGCAATCATCCCGATTGTCCATATCTCAGGACCGTATAATCCTCCGTCCCAACCAAATGATTTTAGCGTCACGGCCGCATTAGCAATCGTAGCCACGGAGATCCAGCCACAAAACAAGCTAAATGGAAACGAAAGCCAACGACTGGAAGTCCCTAGACTGACTTCCTTCGCTGCCCTTACAAACATAATTATGCTGATCGCCAGAGTTGTTACGAGAATGATAAGACTAATAAGAATATAATTATTTACAAAAGCCATTATCCATGCTGACCCAAGAATATTGGCCACGATCATCGGCACGGATATCCTGTCATAAATATTGGAAGCCTTATTAGACGGAAGTAACTGAGCAATGCCGTAAACAATAAACGACAGATAGATAAGTCCCCAAATGCTAAATACATAACCTGCAGGTGTAAAAAGATCGTGGAAGCCTCTGCTTACGTCCTGAATCGTTGCACCAGGAAAGAGCTTTGTGTACAGTCCATTAAAAGAAATGTTCAAAAGTATGGCAAGCAGGGTCAGCCATCGCAGGAGCATATTAGGATTATTAGTTTTCATAGAATGGCTGCATCAAATTACGTTCCTTAAGCCAGAATGATTTTCGGTTCAGCTTATTGCCAGCACTGTATAGAAAATTCCACAAAAAAGGCAAAAGAAGGGAGATTATATACAAAAGTAAGAGTGCCCATGATTAGAAGTGCATTCTCCGACTGAACCACCACTAACTTTGATCTTTGAGCTTTAGTATTAACAATTCGAAGCTGAACTGGATTCATCCCGATACGTGCTGTTGGTGAAGAGCTCATCAACGGCCAAGCGGCTGAGATATCAAGTTCTCCCCTATATTTGTCAAAAGATTTTATTTAATCGTGACTATTACTCTAACCCTCATTCTTGTTGCTGTTAATATCATCGTTAGCTTTTACGCTTTCGGCAAGCCGATCGTTTTGAATAGATTAATGATGAACCCGTGGAACATAAAACGCAAGAACCAATACGAGCGATTTATTACTTCAGGATTCATTCATCAGGATCATATGCACCTGATCTTTAACATGTTCTCACTTTACTTCTTAGGTAGCGCAATAGAACATGATTTTATAGTTCTATTCGGCGCGAAAGGATATTTTTATTATTTCCTTTTATACATGCTTGCGATTATAGCCTCTGATTTACCCACCTATTTCAAAAATCAGAATAATCCTTCTTACAACTCTTTGGGAGCTTCTGGTGGTGTGGCGGCGGTCGTATTTGCTTTCATCATCCTTGAACCAGTTCAATATTTGTGCATTTTTATCGGATTGTGCATGCCCGGATTTATTTTTGGTAGCATCTATTTGATCTACTCCTACTTTCAGGGGAAACGAGCAAATGATAACATTAATCATGATGCCCACATTTACGGATCACTTTTCGGATTGGTGTTCTGTGTAATAGTTTACCCTGCTTGCATTCCACATTTTTTCAATGAAGTCAACCAGTGGCTCGCTTCCATTCTATAAAATGAATATTGAGTCCCATGTGATTGAAATCTATACAGACGGAAGCGGTGATCCGATAAGTCGTCTTGGATGTTGGGCGGCTATTCTATTCATCGGCCGGGAGAAAATAATATTGGAAGGCTCTGCTGAAGAAACTACGCATCAACGCATGGAACTATTGGCCATCATTGAATCGCTTGATCATGTCCAGGCTAATACGATTGAAGGTGTCATCAATGTTTATACAGACAGTCAGTATGCGATGGGACTCATCGAACGAAGTGTTGAACTGAAAAAATTAAAATTCAGAACACTAAATAACAAGGAATTTAGAAATGAGGAACTGATGCGTGCGTTTCTCGAGAGAGCTGAAAGACCTGGTGTGTCATTTTTTAAGTTAAAAGCACATCAGAAGGTGAAAGAAGGGAATTATAATCGGGAGGTAGATCTCTTGGTAAGGAAAAGTCTCAGGCAGCTAGTTAACTCCCAAACCCCTGACTCCTCTGCCGCGGGACAGCAGGATGCACCGCTTTAAAGAAAGTATTAATAAGAATACCTTTGCAGGATGCACACTAATGTAAACGTCCTTTACGCTGATTTTTTAAAGAATCTCTCCATTTCTGCCTTTACGGAAATGCAGGAAAAAGTCATCGAAAAGGCTGCTGCTCCTGAAAATCTATTAGTACTAGCCCCTACCGGCTCGGGCAAGACGCTGTCATTTCTCATTCCACTGATCAGCAAGCTTAGCAACAAATCGCGCGAAGTTCAGGCGATCATTGTGGCTCCTTCGAGGGAACTTTCTTTGCAGATCGAACAGGTTTTGCGTAGCATGAAAACATCCTACAAAGTCAGCTGCGTATACGGTGGTCACTCTGTAAAAATCGAACAGAATAGCTTGAGCGAGGCACCTGCCATTATTATTGGCACACCGGGAAGACTGGCAGACCATGTTCGAAGAAAATCATTTGATGCCTCTTATGTGCGCATGATCGTATTGGATGAATTTGATAAGTCGCTACAAATGGGTTTTCATGAAGAGTTGCAAGTGGTATTCAATGTCCTTAACGGAAAACAACAATTTATTCTTACATCTGCTACACGGCTTGATCCATTGCCGGATTTTCTTCCCTTTAAACAAATTGATACACTGAATTATCTTAAAGACGAAGAAGAATCTAAACTGAAGCTGAAGCTCATTAACACCAGGAGTGTTGATAAAATTGAAACTCTTCTCAAGTTGGTGGCAAGGTTCAATCAGGAAGTTTGCATTGTATTCTGCAATCACCGTGATGCTGTTGACAGGATCAGCGTACTATTTACAAAAAGTAATTTCGAACATGGAATCCTTCATGGCGCCATGGAGCAGATCGATCGTGAAAAAAATCTCATAAAATTTCGTGGCGGTGCTCATAATGTATTGATTTCCACAGACCTTGCCTCGCGTGGTCTTGACATACCAGAGATCAAGCACATTGTTCATTATCAATTGCCGCTACAACAGGAAGCATTCGTGCATAGGAACGGACGAACAGCCCGTATGCACGCTGAAGGCGAAGCGTACCTGATCCTTGCGGAAGATGAAACACTGCCGGAGTATATTGATAAATCTATTGACGAAATTAAGCTGCCCGGAAGATTCGAACTTCCTGCGCCACCCGCTTACGCCTGTCTCTACATCAGTGCCGGCAAGAAGGATAAGATCTCGAAAGGTGATATTGTTGGCCTGCTTACGAAGAAAGGTGGATTGCAAGGTGATGAAATCGGTTTGATCACGACACTTGACCATGCCTCGTATGTCTCCGTGAAAAGGTCAAAGGTCACCAAGGTGTTGGCGGCGATTAAAAATGAAAAGCTGAAAGGTGGAAAGGTTAAGATCGAGGTAGCTAATTAATTCATTCATTCATTAACTCGGTAATGGGCATGCCAACGAATCACCGAATCAATTCGCTATATTTATCGCTATATGTAAAATTATATGCCAACTACAAAACTTACAATAAATAATAACGGATCGGTTAAGATCGAAGGTGACTTCGAAATAGTCGACTCAACCGGAAATACGTATGGACTTCAGGGAAGAACGGTAGTTTCGATCTGCCGCTGTGGCCGATCCAACAATAAACCGTTTTGCGATGGGTCTCATAAGGGGCACTTTGAGCATGAGGCAGTGGCGTTTGAATTACCTCCAAAGAAAGTATAGACAACGGTTTTATTCCTGGCCAGCAGCAAAGCAGATCAATGGCTCTGATTCTCGATTGACTTTGTTGTGTATCATCTGTGAAAAACAATACCTAAGACATCGTTCAGAATAGTTTTAACTGATCTGTTTCTGATTCCTCACGGACGGACCGTACCCGGGGATATCCAAAGTTAGAAATAGATATTCCAAGCAGTCTGATCTTTTTGTTGTCAGGATTGGAGGCAATCAATAATTGCTTTGCCGATGCGATGATGGTTTCAAAATCATTCACAGGTTCTTCAAATGAATGACTTCGTGTGGCCAGTTTGAAATCATGATACTTGATCTTGAGGGTAACGGTCCTGCCCTTTAAGCCACTTCTCTTTAACCGATCGTGTAGTATATCGCCTATCTTTTCCAGTTCTTCATTCATTTCTTCAACAGACGTCAAATCATAAGCGAAGGTATCTT
>JBBRFP010000214.1:0-4626 GCA_038241465.1 Cytophagales bacterium
GGCTGATACATGATTTCTTAATATTTCTTTATCCTTACCTAGTCAATGTGAACAACCTCAGCATAGTCCGGCACATTCTTCACCGAAGGAAGGAAGGATTTTGTTTCTCCCTTTGAAATGGTTGTATTCTCCAGAGATAAAGTGAGAGTAATTGGTTCTGAAAGGAAGCGATTAAGGAACTTTTCAGGCACCATAAAAATACATCGTACGCTATCATCTGCAATCTCCGTGCCCCATGGAGCTTTGGGAGTAATGAGCTTGACAAGGCGAACAATCTCCTCCACGTTTCCAACTTCGAATATTACTTCTGCGACTGGCGGATTCCGGTTTACAAAATCACTATGGACGACAACCTCAACGCTTTCATTTATGTTACTGTTAACTTTATTTGCATTAAGATTAAGAAACAGAGTATCGGAAAGACTTTCAATAAAGCTCTTGGGCCCATCCAGTGTTACCGAGTCTGGTAGAGTCAGCACTGGACCAGTTCGGCCAAAACCCTTTTTGAATGACACCCCTTTAAGGTCAACAACAAGTTTTATTTTACGTGTTGCAGAAGGTTCAATGCTTAATCGAAGGGTGTCGGTTACGATGTAGTTTACCTTAAGTGTTCCAAGTTGACTTGCTACGATCGGTGCAAGGGAGCTGGCTACTATTTTTCTTGTTTCGGCAGGTCGTTCAATCGGCATTGTTATCGCTGGAACTTTAACGCCTAGACTTTTTCGAAGTAATTCCCAACCATTGCCGCTTACATTCAATGCGATATAAGCTGGCAGGGGTTCAACAACCACAAATTTTTTATTATCAAATTCAAAATGCAAAGGAACATTGACGTTTGTTGCATAGTTTTTATTCAATGCATTGAACATCCAAAAAATAGCTGCCGCAAAAAAACAAAGCGTCAGTGCCTTCCAGTTGGTTCTGTCAAACCTTAGTAGATTACTGAGTGCACGGAAGAAATTCACAGCTTTTGTTCAGCGTTTCAGGCAGTAGTCTTGCTTGAATTCGCTGCTTTGGTTGAATCTGCGGATACAGCTGACTTGGAAAATTTGATGCGTACACCACGTTCAAACTCAAGGACAAATGTGTCGCCTTCAATTTCTGCAACACGGCCATGAGCGCCGCCAATCGTAACAACGAGGTCGCCTTTCTTTATTTCTTCAATAAATTTTTTAGCGTCTTTAGCTTTCTTTTGCTGAGGGCGGATCATGAAGAAATAGAAGATCACGATCATAAGACCGATCATAACATAGAAACTCCAGCCCGAACCGGGTGACTGAGCTTGTAGAAGAATAGTAGAGAGCATAATTTGATTTTTAGCGGGTCAAAGGTAGGGGTTTTTGTCCTGAAAAGGTAAAAACAAAGAATCCCCTGTCTTTCAACAGAGGATTCTTTGACGACAGTCAGAAGAGTTATTTCGTTGGGCCGTTTTGTTCAGCTTTTGGAGTAACCATCGCCTTAAAGCGCAAGGTTGTTGTCTTTGGCCAGGTATTCGCGGTAACGGTAATGGTTTTGTTGTTAATGCCACCTTTACCATTTGTATCGAATTCAGCTTTAACGAAACCGGAACCACCTACCGGTATTGGTTCTTTTGTCCAGTCTGGTACTGTACATCCGCAAGATGGGGCTGCATTTTGAATGATCAATGGAGCCTGACCGGTGTTTTTGATCTTGTAAGTGTATGATACTTTTTTTCCTTCATTGACTGTTCCAAAATCGTGATCGATTGTTTCGAACTGAGCAATGGGTAGCGGACCTTCCGGTTTTTCTTCAGGAAGCGGGGTAGTAGCATCACTCACACCTGGTACTGCAACAGAAGCGGGCGTACTAGTGCCTTTATTTGTTTCCAATTGTGCCAATCGACTCTCAAGTTCAGCAATTCTTTTTTCTGCTTTCTTATCTGCGCAGTTGGTTAACAACAGGCTGGTGCCTGCCATAATTATCCAGATTAAGATCGTTCTCTTCATACCGTTAAAATTTAGAATTCTCCAACAAAATTATTTATAATATTTCTTCTCTATAGAGCATTAACAAAACATTAACTTTTTTTGGTTCCGCGTATTTGCTCCAATAAATCGTCAACATCTTCCAAAAGGCGTTCGGCCTTTCCTCTTGCCTCTGAAACGACTTTTTCGCCTTGTTCTTTTGCTTCTGTTGTAAGAGTCGATTCTTTTCCAGATACCAGATCATCGAGAAAATCTTCGAGCACTTTCTTGTACTTATCTAGCCGAAAGGAAAGCTTTTCACGAGTGGCAGTGCCCTTATCCGGGGCATATAAAACCCCTAAAATGGCACCTGCCGCTGCACCTGCAAGAAAGGCAATCAATGTGTTACTGCTTTTTTTACTCATGACGAA
Organism: Cytophagales bacterium; assembly: GCA_038241465.1. Lineage (GTDB taxonomy): Bacteria > Bacteroidota > Bacteroidia > Cytophagales > Cyclobacteriaceae > ELB16-189. Next base: position 2,357 of record JBBRFP010000214.1, read on the forward strand.
TCTTTAGAAGGACAAAGATAATTCATTCAATTGATAGTCAATATCTCCAGAAATAGACCTTTAGGAGGGTTTTGACCATCCTACTTTGAGCCGATCTCAATAGTCAACGGCCGAGCGCCAATTTTATTATTTGTTGTCCATAAGCCCGCGTCCGCTTTTCTTGATCTTTCCATCCTGCTTAAGCTCTTTGGAGATGACGTCTAAAATGCCATTGATGAACTGACGACTTTTCGGTGTGCTGTATTGTTTCGCTAACTCGATATATTCATTGATGGTAACTTTTACAGGGATGTTGGGAAAATCAATTAGTTCTGCGATAGACATTTCAAGAATCACACGGTCGGTAAGTGGTAGCCTGTCAACTTCCCAGTTCTTGGTATTATTCGCAATCAGGTCGTGATAATGTTTGTCCAACTTAGTTGAAGACACAAATAATTTTTCTATGAATACTTTGTCCTCCTCCCAGTCAAGGGAAAGTTTTTGAATCTCAACGGTGCTGCCTTTTACCTCAAATGATTTGAGAGTTTTATCAGCCATACTTTTTACGATCTCATGATCTTCTGCCCATCGCAAGTCTTCCTCTTCAAAGTAGGCGTTGATAGCTGTATCACCAAGTATGACTTTTCGGATAAGATGCTTTACGAAAGTTTTGTGAGCATCAATATCCGCTGAAGGTAATGCCGAATATTGTAGAAACTCTTTGTCTGGCTTCACACAATCCCGGAACCACCCGCGAACAAGCTCTACATGGTGCTCCCAGCCTGCACCGGTTCTCAATGTGGCCTTCTTTAGATCTGAATTGTCACGAAGAGCAACCACCAGCGGATTAGCATTGAAATTTTTCGGAGATATTTTTTTGTCCTGACCGGCTATCAACGCAAATGCAGGCACAAGATTTAAAACGGAGTAATAGAAGAGATTAATTTTTTCAACCTCTAATACGATGTTTTTTCGAAAGAAATCAAAATCTTTTTTGGAAAGTTTTTGATTCATGGCAACTGCCTCATCAACGACCTTGTTGATTTTAGGATCTGAATTCTCTTTAGCGTCTTTATCTAGGAATCTGTTTTCGAATTGCTTTGTGGCTGCCAATCGCTGACTCTTCAGGAGCACCTTATCCTGAACCTCCATTGAATTCAGATCCGGTTGAAAGACTTCGTCAATATGCTCGAGCGCGATCTGATAATCAGCTTCTTTACATTGCTGATAGGCAAACAGGCTTTGCATTATCTTGATTCGGAGGGTACGGCGGTTGAGCATGACAATGAACAAGTAAAAAAGAACGTTGCAAGTTACATTTTGTAAAGGATAAATGGTTGATTTGAACTAAAATTTGGCGACGTCGTTTTAACTCCATTCGCCCGCATATATTGCATGAAGGAACTTTCTTACCTCAATAAATATCTTTTTAAATACAAATCGTACCTTTTTTGGGGGCTAGTCTTTGTAATAGTTTCCAATATCTTCCAGATCGGTCCCGGGCTGATGGTGAGACGCTCCATCGACCTTGTGATGGACAATATCACAGTTTACCGATCCTTTGGGCCGGGCAATTCGCAGGAGGCATTTTTTGGCGTTTTTGCAAAAAGCATTTTGATCTTTGCCGTTGTTATTCTTTTGATGGCTTTACTCCGCGGACTGTTTTTGTACTTCGTGCGCCAGACGCTAATTGTGATGAGTCGGCATATTGAATACGATCTGAAAAATGAAATTTTTGAACATTATCAGACCCTGCCTTTAAGCTTCTACAGAAGAAACAATACTGGCGATCTGATGAATCGAATTTCAGAAGATGTAAGCAAGGTGAGAATGTACCTAGGGCCCTCCATCATGTATGGTCTTACTCTGATCACGCTTTTTTTAATACTTGTTCCATTCATGTTCCTTATCAGCGTAAAGCTTACGTTGTTTGCCTTGCTTCCCCTTCCGTTTCTCTCATTTAGCATCTATTATGTGAATAATATAATCGAACGCAGATCGGAAGAAATCCAAAAGAGCCAATCAAGACTTAGCACCTTTGTTCAAGAAGCCTTTTCAGGAATTCGTGTTTTGAAATCATTTACACGCGAAAAGGAGTCTGTTCAAAAGTTTGGAATTGAAAATGATGAATACAAAAAACAATCATTGCGCCTAACACGGGTTCAATCTTTATTCTTCCCATTGATGATGGGGCTGATCGGGCTCAGCACTGTCCTCACGGTGTATGAAGGAAGCGTTCAGGTGATCAACGGCTCACTCACTTTTGGCAACATCGCTGAGTTTATTTACTA
>JBBRFP010000215.1:0-4619 GCA_038241465.1 Cytophagales bacterium
GTTATTAGAGCAAAGTGCAGTGTTTAAACCTGGTTTTACATTGGGAGAAACAGTAGTGTCGCTGGAGGAAATAGAAAACGACCAATTTATCGTTACCACAAACAAAGGAACACAGCATCAGGCACCCGTGGTAATGATTGCCGGTGGACTTGGCGTGTTTGAGCCTAGAAAACCGCCGATTGAGAACCTTGCTCGTTATGAAGACAAAGGTGTTGAGTATATTATCAAGGATCCTGATTTCTATAAAGGTAAAAGAGTGGTTATTTCAGGAGGAGGGGACTCTGCACTTGACTGGACCATTTATCTTGCGGAAAATAAAATAGCTACTGAAATTTCACTCGTACATAGAAGAACTTCTTTTCGCGGACATCTTGATTCTGTTCAAAAGGTAATGGACCTGGCTGCTGCCGGTCGCATTAATCTTATCACGGACGCTGAGGTTTCTGGAATTAACCCTAGCGCATCTGGATCACTGGCATCTGTTGTGATCAAGCATGCAACACTTGGAGACATTGTTAAAGAGGCAGATCACTTTATTCCATTATTCGGACTTACGCCAAGTCTTGGGCCTATTGCCGACTGGGGATTGGAGTTAGATAAGAATGCAATAAAAGTGAACACGTTTGATTACTCCACTAATCGAAAAGGAGTTTATGCCGTTGGTGATATCAATACATATCCCGGAAAATTGAAACTGATTCTATCAGGTTTTCATGAGGGTACATTGGCCGTTCAATCTGCTTTTGCAAAGATTCATCCCAATAAGAAGAACGTGCTGAAGTACACGACTGTAAATGGGGTAACCGGGTTTTAAAATTGTTGATGCTGGGGAAAATTAGCTTTGGCGTTTAAAATTCAACTTGTTAAGTAGTTTCTATGGACATCAAGCTCACCATCATTGATCGCGAAGGAGTTCCTCACATTCTAGAGGCACCCACCGACATGAACTTGAATATCATGGAGATTTGCAAAGCATACGAATTGCCTGTGGAAGGAACATGCGGTGGTATGGCGCTCTGTGCATCCTGCCAGGTCTATCTCGAATCAGATACAGTATTGCCGGAGCAGAGTGATGCAGAATTGGGCATGCTGGATGAAGCTTTTTTTGTGAAGAATAATAGTCGCCTTGGTTGTCAGATCAGAATCACGGAGGAGATTCAAGGGATTGTGTTGAGGTTGGCGCCGAGTGAGAAGTGAGGGGACTATAAAATATGAAAAGTGAAATGCGGCGGATGTCCAGATCGAAGTAATGTCTACCTTTTACTTTTAAGCTTTTACTGTATTCAACCTTTCGGTAAGGTAAAGTAAAACGTGGTTCCTTTGCCTAACTCAGATTCGAGCCAAATCCTTCCTCCGTTTTTTTCAACAAATTCCTTGCAAAGAATCAGACCAAGTCCTGTTCCTTTTTCATTCGCAGTGCCACGAGTACTATAACCAGAAGTCTTTTCGAAAAGGAGGTCCCTTACTTCTGGCTTGATGCCAATGCCATTATCGGATACAGATACAATAATTTCCTTTGCTTCTTCTTTCGCTGTGATCCAAATTCTACCACCGCTTTCCGTGAATTTGACAGCATTGAGGATCAGATTTCGTAGCACCAGGTTTATGATGTTAGCATCAGCGAAAACCATCATGCCTGCGTTGACTTCATTTTCAAGAAGAATATTCTTTGGATAGAGCATTCTAATAGTTGCAAAGCTTTCTTCCACTTTTGAATGCAGCGATACTTTCTCCGGCTGGATCGTAAGCTTATCCATCTGAAGCAGCGTCCAATTCAATAAATTATTAATGAGGGTACGGGTGTGATTAAATTGGGTTCTTAAATTCTTTGACAGGTCACGGAATTCATCAGGAGTAATGTGCTTTTGCTCCAGTAGGTCAAGTGTGCCCGCGAGCGCATTCATAGGTGAACGCAGATCATGAGAAATAACAGAAAAGAACTTGTCTTTTACCTGGTTAAGCTGCTCAAGTTCAACACTTCTCTTCTTAATCTCCTCCTGATGTTCGAGTAACAAACCATTGATCCGTTTGCGCCTACTTCCGCTGCGATAAACTGTAAATAAGAGAATGGCCGTCAATGCAACCACAATCACAAGGATGTTACTAATAAGCTCTTGACGTTTTATTTCGGAGTTCTGTAATAATCTGGCCTGGCTCAATTCTTCGATCTCTGTGTTTTTATTGTCGAGCTCGAAGCGAACCTGGTTCTGTGAAAGTTTCTCCATTGCAGAACCGCTGAAAATACTGTCGCGAAGAGCATCATGTTGTTTGAAGTAATACAATGATTGAGCGAAGTCACCCTTCACTTCATAAAATAATGCAAGCTCTTTATAGCAAAGAAGTTCCAGATTGCGAGCCTTTAATTCCCGGGAGGTTGTGAGGCTGAATGTATAGAGTTTTTGTGCCTTTTCGAAGTTGCCGGAGCGAGACATAACCTTCCCTTTACCCAGTGCACATGCGGCCAGACCGAACCTGTTATTGATCGTTTGCTCTTGTTCTATTACAGAATCGTAATAGAGTAATGATTTTGGAAAGTCCTTTTTATCGAGATACAAATTTGCAAGGCGAGATTGTATACGAGGTACAAGGAATCGAATCTTCAATCTACGCGCTTCTTTCAGACCTGTGAAAAGATATTGTTCTGATTGTTTAAAATCACCTTTCCTCCGATACAATTCTCCGATTTCATCACACGCATAGGGAAGTCCTTCCTCATCACCAATTTCTTCTGAAATTTTTGCAGAAGCTTGAAGATGTCCCAGTGCAGCATCAAATTGCTCCAGCTCAGTGAAAACTGTTCCGATGTTATGCAGGGCTACTGCCATGATAAGAGAATCCTCATGCGTTGGAATATCTCTATGATTTTTAGCCATCTGGTAGCTTTTGATCATATAAATATACCCCTCCTCATATTCGCCCATATCCCGGTAATCGGATCCCACATCAACAAGGGAAGCAGCCAGTCGGGAGCTATCCTTCATCTGTGTATAGATCTTTACACACTCCAGGTGATATTTAAGTGCTTCTGCATAATTTCCTCGCATTGTTTCCAGGAATCCCATTCTTAAAAAAAGTTTTCCCTTTGCCCATGGTTGATTTATTTTATCAGCGATGGGTGAAGCATCTTTAGTGTATTGGGATGATAAAGCATAGTCACGATATTCGGACTCTGCTGACATCGAAAGTAAAATCAAAAGACGAAGTGAGTCATTATTTGCAACGGTAAGCTGCTGTTTTAAACTATCAAGCTTTGATTGGGCGAATAGTGTAGAGACACCGCAAAGTGACAACAATAAAATATATAAAGTATTTTTGATGTTCATTTTCTTTCAGCGATTTCTTAACTCCTTATAAGGTTTCAAAGTTCATTCTGATAAGTTCAATTGTGTGCTGATATATACCGACTAGTCCTATTGATTTTTTCCTGAGAACGAAGATAGCACATCATATTCCAAGTTGGGGGTTTGGAGAGTTGAAGAGGGCAGTTTAATGGAAATTGAATTCATTCAACATTTGATCAAAGTTCAGATTATAATTTGAATCAAAAAATGTAAAATATGACTAAATCCTACATTAATACAGGATTATTAGTTCCATAAAGAATGTTTTTCAAGGTGGACTGCTTTACGAAAAAAGAGTTTTGTCGAGGCTTCAAACGATTCTGTAAAGTCAGATACGAGGAAATGATCCTCACCGTTTTCTTTTTGCTTCAACAAATCATGGGTTTGAAGATAGTCAAACAGGGCTTTAGCAACAACAGCCGAGGAATCCAATACTTCAATTTTACCTGAGTAAAAATCAACAATTTCGTTTTTTATAAGTGGATAATGTGTGCAGCCCAATATTAAGCCATCAATAGTTTTCAGCAAGGGGTCCTGAAGATACTTTTCAATGATATCGTGACTGATCTTATTGTTAAAAAACCCCTCTTCGATCATTGGTACCAGAAGTGGGGTGGCAAGAGATTGAAGCTTAATATTTCTATTTGAAGCTTCGATTTTCATTGCATATATCCCAGACTGCACTGTGCGCTTTGTGCCAATCAATCCAACAGTACTGTCGTGGAATTTTTCCGTGACCAAGCCAACCATCGGATCGATCACATTAATAACTTTTACAGTTTGAGGTACATACTCTTTCAATAATTCGTACGCAGCAGAGCTGGCTGAATTGCATGCAATGACTATGACTTTGCAATCTTTCTTTATTAATACATCTGCAATTTTTATCGAGTAGGCCTGGATCGCTGCTTCGGATTTGTCACCATAGGGAAGGTGAGCGGTGTCGCCAAAATAGATAAGGTTTTCATTGGGCATCATCTGTTTGATAGCATGCGCTACCGTTAGTCCGCCAATGCCGCTATCAAATACCCCGATCGGCTGATCTTTTGTTGGTGATGCCATATTCATTTTTTTTAAAAATCATGGCCATAATGCTATGGTTGATTTTTGTAATATTGTGGCCAAACTTAATCTCTAATTGTATGGCATACAACCTGCTTCGCGGTAAACGCGGTATCATTTTCGGCGCGCTGGATGAAAATTCGATCGCTTGGAAGACAGCCCTCAGAATCAAAGAAGAGGGCGGCCAGTTTACTCTTACAAATGCTCCTATTGCTA
>JBBRFP010000216.1:0-4609 GCA_038241465.1 Cytophagales bacterium
CAGTAAACAGCTGTCAACAAGCTTTGAGATTTTTGTGGATAGATTTTCATGGATTGGCGCGTTTGATGCCGTTTATAATTATGTCCCGCGGGTAAGATCCTTTGAGGGAGGGAACTTATGGTTCGGAGCGTTGCAGCGAACGTTTATGCCCCGGCTTTTATTCCCCGAGAAAAATGCGTTGACCGACAGCAAGGAGTTAAATTACTATTCAGGATTAGGCGTTAATGAAAAGGAGACATCTATCTCGCTTTCAATGATCTGCGCAAGCTATATCGATTTTGGAATTTGGGGCATGCACGTGCCAATGTTCTTATTTGGGTTGCTATGCGGCTGGGTCTATAAAAAAGCCTTTGATTGGGGAAAGAATGCGGCCGTCGGTTTCGCTCTTGCACTGCCGTTGATATTTACGATGCAGATCACGGGTCAGTCAATTAATAAGCTTTTGCCCCATATCGTGCTTTATTTATTGGTCTTGTGGTGCATTCATAAATTCGTGTTGAAATCTTTTCTCCGGTATATTCAGAAGTAATGCGTTTTGTGCGGGATTCGTTGAAGTTGAAGTGGGTTGCCTTTAGTCTTTGGTTTCAAAACTTCATTATTTCTTTTTTCAAGTTTATTCTATTCAGAAATGTTATAACGCCCAAAAAGATTCTTGTTTTCAGAACGGGATCTATCGGAGATAACATCTGCGCCATTCCTCCAATCGTTGCGATTCGGGAATATTATCGCGATGCTGAAGTTCATTTATTGACTGATGCGGGTAGTCAGAATTTTGCCTCGTTGAACAGCCTCCTTTCTGCGAAGTATTATGATGAGGTGATCGATTATGCCGGTCTGAAAGTTTCCGAGCTGTTCTGGCTTATCCGCAGGAACAAGTATGATCTTGTAATTGAGCTACCACAAAATATCGTCACACTGGCTCTTGAGTTACGTAACATGATTTTCTTCAGTAGTGCAGGAGTAATTAATGGATTTGGCTGGCATATCACGACATACTTTACTTTCCTTCAAACTCAAGAGAAGCACCTTCAGTTTGAAACAGAAACAAAAAATCTATTGGGTATCATCGCATCTCATGGCGTTGTTTCCGATGGTGTCAACAAGTATCCACTTCGACTTGCAAGAAACGATGAGACGATAGTTGATGATCTGCTTAAGGCAACAGGATCGACCTTTACCAGTAAAAAAATTGTGGCAATTGTTCCGGGCTCAAAACGTGTTCAGAACCGATACCCTTTTGAGCGCTTTAAAGTGCTTTCAAAATGGCTGATTGCCAGAGGATATTCCATTGCCATTATTGGTGGTCCTGATGATGTTGCCAGGGGAAGCGAAATAGAAGAGGAAAACGAAGCAGTGTCTTTTTGCGGAAAGCTAACACCGATACAAAGCGCAATACTTCTGTCAAAATGTTTTCTTACGATTTCAAATGACACAGGCCCGATGCATTTGTCATATGCGGTAGGTACACCAGTACTGGGACTTTTCAGCTCACGTGATTTTCAGGAAAAGTGGTTTCCTCCCGAAGGAAGTATAGCGTTGCGAAATTATGATGTTCATTGTTCGCTTTGCTTTTCTGAAACGTGCGGAAACAATATATGTATGCAGGGAATTTCATTGGAGAGTGTCAAAGCGTCTTTCATTAAACTGGAGCAGACCCGGGAATGAAAGACCATTGTATTGTTTTTCTATATGATCACTTCTTTCCGGATTATTCGGCAGGTGGTCCTGTAACATCCCTGAACAATCTGTCGCGATTACTGAATGATACCTTCGATGTTAGAATCGTGACAAGTGCTTACGCTTATAAGACGGGAGAACGACTTTCTGCTGTTACTATTGACGAATGGACTAAATGGCTGACTATAAAAGTCTGGTACGCGAGTAATAATGAGAGTATTAAACGTGCAATGGATACTCTTCCTAAAGGATCTATACTTTACCTTAATGGTATTTTTTCTCTGTCGTATTTCCTCTATCCTTTGCGTCTGGCTAAAAGAAAAGGTCTAAGCGTTGTCGTTAGTCCGAGGGGAATGCTACAAGCCGGGGCAATAAGAAGTAAAGCACTCAAGAAACAAGTGTACTTGAAATTCATCAAGCTTACCGGTTTGTTAAAACATTCACGCTGGCATGCAACCGATGAACAGGAGCGACGTGACATTCATCAATTCATGGGGGATAACAGTGCGGTCAGTGTAGTGGCAAATGTGCCGTCGTATTCAATTCTACAAGCCTCATCGGTATTGAAAATTAAAGGCGAACTACGACTTATCTATTTATCTGTCATTGCCGAGAAAAAGAACCTTCTATTTGTACTGGAACTACTCGGAAGTCCAGGGATGGAATCAGTGCAGCTGGATATCGCTGGACCTATTAAAGATGAAGGATACTGGGAATCGTGTAAGAAGGTAGTAGCCAAACTTTCAGGTAGGGTACGATATTTGGGTAAAATTGATCCGCAAAATGTAATTGATACCCTTTCAGCATATCATGCATTAGTGCTTCCGACTCACGGAGAGAATTTTGGACATGCCATAGTCGAATCATTTGCAGCTTCAAGACCGGTTATCATATCCGATAAGACTCCGTGGACGGATGTTGAAGTTTCAGGGGCAGGATTTTCGCTTCCACTGGAGGAATCAAAATGGTTGAATGCATTTCAGGAAATGTTAACGTGGGAGGAAAGTGATTTTAAAATCGCATGCTCTTCGGCCCTTAATTATTACCATCATAAATTTGACTTTGAAAAACTTAAATCAGATTATATAAAACTCTTTCTTTCGCAAGAGTCATAATGAGACAGGTGTGAACGAACTTTGAACTTTGAACTCTGAACTTTGCACTCTGTACTCTGTACTCTGAACCCTGCACTCTGAACTCTGAACTCTGAACTTTAATCTCCCATGATCATCCTCGGCCTTAATGCCTACCACGCAGACTCATCCGCAGCCATTTTAGTAAACGGCGAACTTATCGCTGCTACAGAAGAAGAACGCTTTCGGCGGGTGAAGCACTGGGCTGGCTTTCCTTCACAAGCGATTGCATTCTGTTTGAAAGAAGCAGGAGTGACCCTTGATCAGGTGGATCACATTACCATCGGTCGCGATCCAAAAGCGAAATTCAATAAGAAGGTTTTGTTTTTGTTAAGTGATCCGTTCGGAGGTGTTGCTACGATCAGTGAGCGTTTGCGAAACAGAAAGAAAATCGCGTCACTTGAAAAGGAATTTGCTGATCATTTTGGTGCTGATCCAACATCGATTAAATCAAAGATTCGCAATATTGAGCATCACCGCAGTCATATGGCATCGGCATTTTTTCCAAGCGCATTCGAAGAAGCGGCTATTCTATCCATAGACGGCGCCGGTGATTTCACGACAACCATGATAGGAGTCGGTCGCGGAACTCAGATAGAAGTCCTGGATTCGGTGGACTTTCCTGTTTCGTGTGGTACGTTTTATACAGCCTTTACGCAGTTCCTCGGGTTTCCCCACTACGGTGATGAATATAAGGTGATGGGACTTGCGCCTTACGGCATGCCAAAGTATGTCGATAAAATAAAGCAAGTTTTAAAATTCAAAGACAACGGCCTCTTTGATTGGGATACCAGATTTTTCAAATCGGCTCGTGAGGTGGTGGTGACCTACAACGAACATCATATTCCCATCGTGGGCAACCTTTATAGCGATTATTTTGAGAAAGTTTTTGGACCTGCGAGAAAGAAAGATGAAGAGCTGACGCAAGACCACAAAGACATGGCGGCATCTGTTCAGCGCGTAACGGAAGATCTTCTCATCCATATCTTGTCTCATCTTCAGAAACGAACAGGCTTAAAGAACGTTTGCATTGCTGGTGGAGTGGCACAAAATTCTGTTGCCAACGGAAAATTTATTGGTCGAACGGGTTTTGATAATTTATATATTCCTTCCGCTGGCCATGATGCTGGGTTGTCGATGGGCTCTGCCTTTTATCAGTATCATCATGTTCTGCAGAAGCCACGTGTAAAACCTGTTTATTCGGCGTACACAGGAAGCAAATTTTCGAATGAGGAGATCGAGGCTTTTTTAAAGCAACGCGAGATCAAGTACACACGAATGGAGGATCGGGAGCTTTATGAAAAAGTGGTAACGAAATTAATTGAGCCAGGTGTTGTAGGATGGTTTTCGGGCAGAGCTGAATTCGGGCCGCGTGCTTTGGGAGCAAGATCGATTATTGCTGATCCTCGGAACCCAAAAGCAAAAGAATTATTGAATTCCAAAATCAAAAGGAGAGAGAGCTTCCGACCTTTTGCGCCTTCTATACTTCGTGAGTTTACCGGCGAATATTTTGAAAAAGTAGAAGACGTTCCTTTTATGGAAAAAGTGTTTCCAATCCGTAAAGAAAAGCAAGCTTCTATTCCTGCAGTGACACACGTGGATGGCTCAGGTCGTTTGCAAACGGTGATGAAAGATGTATCACCGCGATATTATGCATTGATCGATGCATTTCGGGAGCGAACGGGCGTACCGATTCTTCTCAATACGTCGTTTAATGAGAATGAGCCGATTGTGAATACACCGGCAGAAGCGCTGGATTGTTTCCTTCGTACTCAGATGGATATGTTAGTACTTGAAAA